>QMWY01000285.1 GCA_003661865.1 Thermoprotei archaeon | reverse complement strand
GTGTTAGGCAAGGACACGGTCCTAGTCTCGAGCTACCGCACACCAGCGCTAAGCCTCTCCGTAACGGAGCTGGTGCTCAGCGTGGAGGACAGCACCGGGAATGCGCTGCCCCTCACGAGGATCTACCTGCTTAGGAAGAGCGGAGGCGATGCGCATGTAGTAGTCAACCTGTTCGGAAGCTTCGAGGAGCTGGTATACGCGGCCCTCGATCATAGGCTTGCGCTTGGCCGGGAGGGACGCATACCTACCCTGCCCACGTGGCTAAGCCCGGTTCAAGTCAGGGTCGTACCGGTGTCCGGAGAGTTCAGCGGGTTCGCTAGGAGTGTTGCTGAGGAGCTTAGGAGTCACGGCTTCAGGGCCGAGGCCGACGATAGGGATGTAGGGCTTGGTAGGAAGATAAGGGATGCGGGTAGGCTCTGGACACCATACGTTGTGATCGTTGGGAGGCGCGAGGCCAAGACCAAGAACCTATCGGTTAGGATACGCCCGGAGGGGCGGCAGGTGCCCATGGGTTTAAGTGAGCTCATCGAGAGGCTTAGAAGGGAGATGTGCGGGGGTAGATGATGATACAGCCCCGAGGATCTGAACAGGTGATGTCTGCAGAACCTCCGCTGACAACCCCTTAGGGGTGCGGGTTTTGAGCCGTGTAGTCGTCAAGGTCCCCACGAAGATCACGATAGCTGGTGAACACGCAGTTGTCTATGGGGTGCCCGCGGTCGCCGCAGCGATCCCTCGCTTCATACTCATAACGATGAGTCTTAGAAGTGACAACAGGATTGTTGTGGAGACCCAGGGGCTCTACGCTAGGCTTAGCAGGGTTGCCCTCGACCGCTCATCAGACAGCGTTGAGTCCTTAGCGAGCGAGGACGATGCTAGGAGGGCCCTCAGCTACGTAACAACCGCGCTTAGGCTATGCGAGGAGTTCCTCGGGGTTGGGGAGCGGGGCTACGACGTCTACATAGAGTCCGACCTCCCGGCAAGTATAGGGCTCGGAACCTCAGCAGCGATATCCGTAGGCACGATCGCCGGGTGCCTGAAGCTGCGGGGCGGCGATCCTGAGGAGTACAGGGTTAGGGTTGCTGAGCTCGGGTGGAGAACAGAGCTGGAGGTTCAGGGAGCTGCAAGCCCCATGGACACCTTCACAACAGCCCTCGGGGGAATCCGGTACATAGACCCGGGGGCGGGGAGCGTGGATAGGATAGCTACGTGGATAGCCCCGGCGAAGCCCATACCCCTAGTCGTGGGCTACACCCCGCGTAGGGGAACTACAGCCGAGCTCGTGGCGAAGGTCCGCAGGCTCCGCTCATCAGCTCCGCAGCTCTTCGACAGGGTTATGGAGGTCATAGGCGATATCGCTAACGCAATCCGGAGGGCGATCGAGGTGGGGGATCTAGAGCTCCTCGGGAGGCTGGTTACCGTGAACCATGGGCTTCTCGAGGCGCTGGGCGTTGTTGATAGGGAGCACAGCCTGATCATTCACTCGCTGCTCGAGGCGGGGGCGCTAGGAGCCAAGACCAGTGGCGCGGGGAGTGGAGGAGCGTTCCTAGCAATAGCCCCCAGCGCGGATAAGGCTGGCGAGATCGCTATAGTTGCGAAGGGCCTCGGGGCCACCGTTGTCGCCACGGGTATATACCCAAGGGGGTTCAGCGTAGAAGGACAGCGGCCACGACCGCGGCCACGATCATCGCTATCATGAGCATCGCTACAGCTGTTCTGAGCTCACCCAGGATCCTTGATAGCACGCCGCGCCTTCTAGAAACGCCGTGCCGAGGTGCTGTGTACAGCCTCTCCTTAGCGGTTGGGGGGAGGGGGTAGCGCTCACGGGTTATAGGCTTAGCCCTCCTACCTTCCGCCTCCCTAGCGAGCTCGAGGAGCTTCGCCTTGAACAGCGAGAGTGTCCTGAAGCGTGGGCTCCTCAGAAGTGCCTCGACCTCTTCGTAGCTGTAGTTGGCCATTATGGGGATGAGCTCATCCTTAACGCAGTCTATGAGCTCGGCGCCCAGCTCCATGAAGTTCCCGCCGTAGGAACCGCTTCTCAGCTCGCTGATCCAGGACTCGAGCTTAGTGAACGCGTAGTCTAGGGACTGCGTGTAGCGGAGCTCATCGCATATCCTCGCACAAATCCCCTGGAGCGCAACCTGCCCATCCTTTACAGGACTAGCCATACGCTCCCCAACTCCTCGTACTAGTTAAACATAGCTAATAAGTAGAGTGCATCCCAAGTGCTCAAGTTACCTAGAAATAGCTTATTAGCTTGTGCACGAATACCGCTAGACACACGGTGGGTGGTGCACGGCTATGGCGAAGTTCGGCAGGCTCGAAATACCGAAGAGCGAACGTGAGCTTCAGCAGATCTCGGAGAGAATCATGGAGGAGCACGGGGTGGAGGAGTTCGGGGAGGAAGAGGTGTTTGAGGAGGAGCATGGGAGGCACGAGTACCGCAGGGAGGGGCCTGATGCTACGGCTGCTATCCTCAACGCCATAGCGCACCAGATGGTCC
>QMWY01000284.1 GCA_003661865.1 Thermoprotei archaeon | reverse complement strand
GGTATATACGCGCCCTCAACACTACCCCGCCTCACGCACGCTCCTCCTGACCTTCTTGGGCAGAAGCCCTACGAGCTGGGCAAGCCCATGTATTATCGCCTCGGGTCTAGCGGGGCAGCCGGGTACGTAGACCACACGATCGACAATCACTCCGCGTCCGCGGAGGAGCTCAAGCAGCTTCGGGAACCCGCCCAGAACGGGGTAGCTATCGTACCAGATACCACCGCCAACAGCACAGGACCCTATGGCCAGTACGAGCCGCGGCCTCGGCACGGCCGATAACGCGCGGATCACCTTCGGCAGCGCCTCGTAGGTCACCGGGCCCGTGAGGAGGATCACGTCTGCGTGCCTAGGGCTGGCAACAAGCTTCACCCCGAGCCTCTCCGCATCGAAGAAGGGGGTTATCGCATCTAGAACCTCTATATCGCATGCGTTGCAGCTCCCCGTGTTGAGGTGGAAGACCCATACGCTCCTCCGTACTCTGCTCAGCGCCTTCTCAAGCCATCCGCTCCTCATCTCCGCCACCCACAAACCTGGTCTCGAAAGCCTTGAGCACCCGCCTCCTCCTACACTCAGGGCCTAGGGCGAGGTACTTGTCGGCCGGGCCCCCGATGCGGCTCCTAACGTAGTCGAGCTGCCTCCGCGTTGCAAAGGGCTTTCCGCAGCTGGCGCACCTAGCCATGGTGTGGACCACGTCGTCGATCAGGTCCTCGAGGGTGTCGCTGCTCAGCTCGAACTCCCGGGTGCCCTTCATAGCCCCAGTGGGGCACACGTCTACGCAGCGCCAGCAGAAGATGCACCTCCCCATGAAGTACCTAACAACCCTTCTACCCCCCTCCTCCTCGATCGTCAGGGCGTTTGACGGGCACGCGTTTACGCACGCACCGCAGCCTATACATAGGTTCTCGTCTATCCACACCCTACCCCGGAACTCCTCGGTTACGAGAGGGGGCTCGTAGGGATACCTACGCGTAACCCTACCCGTCCTAGCGGCTATGGAGAGGAGCTTGAAGACATTCGCCAAGTCAACCCACCCCAACAAACCCATTCTTAGAGAATGGGATCCACCTCCTCCTACCCGTAGACACATCCACGACTAGGAGCCTATCGGTGCAGGAGAAGCAGGGGTCTATACTAGCGATCGTTATCGGGGCGTCTGCTAGGGGCTGGTCCCTCAGCATCACCCTTAGCGCTGGTATGTTCTGGTAGGTGGGGGCCCTCACCTTCCACCTATAGGGCTTGCCGTGTCCCGTGATAACCATGTGTACGTTCTCGCCTCGCGGAGCCTCTGTGAGTGAGACCCCCAGCTTATCCTTCGGAACCTCTATACCCTCGGCCATGATGGCCCCCTGGGGAAGCCCGTCTAGGAGCTGCCTAATGATCTCCATGCTCTCGAGGACCTCCTCAACCCTGACCATGAACCTCGCTAGGTTGTCACCCTCGCTGTACACCGGGACCCTAAACGATGCGTAGCGGTACGCCGCGTAGGGGAGGTCGCGCCTAACATCCCTATCGAGGCCCGATGCCCTCGCAACGGGGCCAACGACGCTTAGCCTCCTAGCGTCTTCCCTAGGCAGGATGCCCGTCCCGCTGAGCCTCTTAACGACCTGTGGAACCGTCTGCACAACCTCTACAAAGCTCCTGAAATCCTTCTCGAGCCGTGCAAGCTCCTCGATAACCCTCTTAGCCTTGCCCTGGTCTATATCCCTCCTAACCCCGCCGATCAGGTTTATCCCATAGGTCTTCCTGCTCCCCGTGAGGAGCTCCGCTAGGACCATCACCCTCTCCCTGATCCTCCACATGTGCATGAACCCAGGGTCGTAGCCTAGGAGGTGGCATGCAACACCAATCCAGAGGAGGTGGCTGTGGAGCCTCTCGATCTCCAGGACCACGCTCCTTATGAACAGGGCGCGTTCAGGGACGTCTATACCAGCTGCCTTCTCAACAGCCTGGCAGTACGCAGTGCTATGCGTAAACCCGCATATACCGCATATCCTCTCCGCAAGGAAGGTGACCTGCTGGTACGTCATCCTGGTCTCTCCAAGCTTCTCGATACCCCTATGAACGTGGAACCCGCGGTACTTGACGTCTACAACGCGCTCGCCCTCTACATAGAGCTCGAAGTACTCAGGCTCGTGGAGGGCTGGGTGGTAGGGACCAACGGGGATCGGGGCTGCGCCACCTACGCGCCCTGCCGTCCCCAGCTTCTCCCCAACCGCGGGGGGCCTAGGCTTAGCCCTGTAGTCGACATCCTTCCTAAGAGGTTTCAGGTCCTCGGGCCATCCTAGGGGCAGGATGAGGCGGTATGGTCTCCTACCCTCGAACTCTATCCCTACGAGGTCACGCGCCTCCATCTCGCACCAGTCTGCAGCTGGCACGACATCGGCTATGCTCGGAACCGACGGGTTCTCACCATCGGCGAACACCTTAAGCACTATGTTTAGTCCACGCCTATCGTCGCCGAATATGTGGTACACCGCGAAGTGCCCGTTCAGCGGCCTC
>QMWY01000283.1 GCA_003661865.1 Thermoprotei archaeon | reverse complement strand
GTCCACCTCTAGGTGTCTCCGCCTAGGCTCAGCACCGAGAACAATGTTCTCCAGAACCGTGAAGCGGGGTACAAGGGTGAAGTGCTGGTGAACCATCCCTATACCGAGCTCAAGGGCGTCGCGAGGGCTACGAAACCTGACCTCACGACCCCGAACCCTTATCACACCGCGTGTTGGGCGAAGCATACCTGAGAGTATCTTCATAAGCGTTGTCTTCCCAGCACCGTTCTCCCCTAGCAGCCCAAGGATCTCGCCCTCGTAGACCTCTAGATCAACACCCCTCAGCGCAACCGTGCCATCGGGATAGACCTTGTGGATACCGCGCATCTCCACGAAGAGCCTGCTCAACAGCATCACCGCTGAAGATACTGGGCTCCCGGCTGAGGGCTCGGGGGCAACGGCTAAAAATGGATTGCGCTATTACATGGAGGGGTCTTGCCTGCGAGGGGCTAGCCGTATATCTCCCTGAGCTTCTTGATATCCTCGGCTGTGGGTATCGGTACCTTGACCTCGCCCTTGATGACCTCCTCCCTGAGCTTCATCACCTTGTCCCAGACGTCGCTCGGTATCGAGTTCCTCAGCTCCATGATCTTGTCGTAGACCTCCTTCGCCTTGTCCTTATCCATCAGCCCCAGCTCAACGGCTATATCGATCATCTTCTTGATGTCCTCGGGCTTGCTTATGTCCACGCCACCCTCCTTGATCCCAAGGGTCACGACCCCTCCCTTGAACCTGTTCTTGGCCACGTCCTCGATCGCTTTGTAGACCGCGACCTCGACATGCTTAACCATGCTCGCCACTATGTAGCCTGGATGAACCCACTCCTGAGGAGCGTCAACACCTATTGCATACACCTTCTTCCCGGTCTTCTTGGCGTAGTCGTACACAGCGTCTAGGACGCCGAGCCCCGTCTCCCCAGCTGCGTGGTAGATCACGTCGGCGCCCTGCTGAAGCATGAGCATGGCTGTCTCCTTACCCTTGTTCGGGTCTCCGAAGGTGCCTACGTACTCCCACAGGATCTTTATCTTCTTCCCCGTCTGGTTCATGACGTAGCGAACGCCCCACTTGTACCCTATCTCGAACTTCCACAGCGGGGGTATGTCCATGCCCAGGACGATGCCCACGATGTTGCTCTTCGTTAGGTAGGCCGCTAGGGCTCCTACGAGCGCCGAGCCCTCGTTCTCCCTGAACAGTATCGACATGACGTTGGGCTTGTCCTTAACCACGGCATCTATGATCGCGAACTTCTGATCGGGGTACTTATCCGCGAGCTCGGAAACCTGCTCAGCCATCATGAAGTTCACAACCACTATGATGTCGAACCCCTTCTTCACGATGTCCTCGAGGAACTTGAGGTACTGGGCCTGGGGAACGTTCTCGTAGTAGAAGTACTCGACATCGGCGCCCAGCTTCTCCTTAGCCATCTGGCCCCCGAGCCACGCCATATCGTTGAACCCTAGGTCACCGCGCTTCCTAATGATAACGGCGGCCTTGATCTTCTTCACACTGCCTCCGACACCCGACGTAACGGTTCTGCCCCCACCACCCACCTGGGTGTAGCTGTACAGCGCGATAGCGGCGATCGCAACCACTATGATAACTACTAGGGCTATGGCGGCGCTACGCGACAACCCGCGGACCAGGTTGGGCAAAACACCCACACCCTCGCGCCACAATCACCACACCCGCTATTAAGCACCGGGGTGCCGCTCCAAGAAGGTTTTGCAACGGCTGTGCGTAACAGGGGGTAGCGCCACCATCTTATAGCCGCGTGGGACAACGTGGCCCTGGGGCAGCTCTTGGGGATCCTAGCTGTTCCCATAGCCTCTAAGCTACGCCCTCCCGGGGTTGCCGAGGGTGTTGCGGAGAGGATCGCCAGGGCGCTCAGCGGTGTTGAGGTGCTGCCCCACATAGTAGACGGCTACGAGGTGCTTAGGGAGGTCCCGGACGCAGACGCCTACGTAGCCCTCGTGCTCACCGGGGGTTCCGAGCACCTGGTTCTCGAGCTAGGGCTTCGGAGGGCACCCATGCTCCTCGTAGCCCACGACTCCCAGAACAGTCTAGCAGCTGCCGTAGAGGCGCTTGCAGAGCTTAGGCGTAGGGGGGTGGCGTCTACCCTGGTGCTCTATAGCCAGGGCTCTTCCGAGCTGGGTAAGGCGCTCAGGGCGCTGAGGGCGTACGTGCTCCTCAGGGGAGGCACCATCGTGCTGATCGGGGACCCGTCGCCGTGGCTCGTCTACAGCTCACGAGGGCTAGAGGCGGCTACCGAGCTACTAGGGCTCAGGCCCCTGCGCATAGGTGTTGAAGAGCTCGTTGAGAGGCTTAGGAGCGCCGACCAGGGGGAGGTCCGCAGGGCCCTGGAGAGGCTCAGGGGTGCTGAGGTTGCTGACGAGGCCTCTGGGTACCTAGAGAAGGCGGCTGCGCTCTACGTAGCGCTGAGGAGCATCCTGGACGAGCTCGGGGGCCGGGTATTCACGATAAGGTGCTTCGACCTGCTGAAGCACGGCGTAACGG
>QMWY01000282.1 GCA_003661865.1 Thermoprotei archaeon | reverse complement strand
GTTAGGGAGCTGGGGATAGGGGTCTTTGCCGAGGCCCTGGAGGTGTTTAGGGAGGAGCTCGGGCCGCTGCTCCTAGACGCCCTCTGCTCCTCGCGCTAGGGGGTTCCGGGTTCCGTGCTTGTGCCCTGCCCGTTATGCGGCTGCATAACGCGGCTTTCAAGGGTTATTTGTATGTGTGGTGATCAGTTGGCGGTGCGTTGCCTTGGGGTATGCGCCCCTGGATAGGTTGGTGTCTGATTTCGCTTCGGGTAGGCAGGGTGTTACGGCGCTTGTGTTGGTGGCTGTGGCTGACCTGGCTAGGCGTGGTGTGGAGGAGTTCGGGGTTGGCGAGGTCCACGAGGCTGTTACGCGCATCCTCTCGAAGCTTAGGTCTAGGCCAGGCTTCCTAGAGCAGGAACCCGCACCCATGGCCATGGCCGCGCCCCTGGGTAGGCTCAGCGATATGGGGGGTTGTCAAACGGGTATCGGATAGACCCGCTAGGTACCGCCTATCACTACCCCTAGACACCCTGTACAGGTACGCAGGAGAAGCCCTACTGATACTCCTCGACACCATATACTAAACTTAAGGTTTTACAAGCTTGACGACAAAGCGTTGCGCAAGTGCATAGGAACTTCCATGCATGTTCTTCCTCGGTAATGCCCAGACGCCACTTTATAAGCGATTTACCACTATAGCTATAAAGAATGGTGGTACTACGGAAAGAATTCGCTACAGAAGAAGAGCTGCTCTTAAGACTTTGCTTTGGCTCATAGCGTTGCCAATTGTGAGAGCTATGAAGGCTGTCGAGGAATTGGAAGAAGTTATAGAAAGAGAAGAGGTGAAGAAGCGCCTCTCGGTACTGGAGAGGAAAGTTACGACGAACACTGCAGAGCTGAAGAAGCTGAAGAGGAAGCTCGCTGAGCTGGAAAGAAGGGTTGAGAAGCTAGAGAGAAACTGCGCTAACACTCAAGATAGTACTCGATCTGGTACCTCGAAGCGCGGGTATGATAAGATACTATAAATATGCATACCCGCCATATCACGGCCCCTCTAACATCACTTAATTCTTCCTAATTCTAATTTAGGTATCTATCTAGGTATCACTCCTACCCAGTCAAAGGATAGAGGAGCGGTACATTGGGTTGTAGCGTTTTCATGGGGTTTTCTCTCTTGGTGTTGCTCCGTGGGTTGGGTGCGGGGTTTGGGTTGGGATAGGTCTAGGCTCTTGGAGAGGGTTGAGGAGCTTAGGAAGGCGTTGGGCCTGGGCTGCGATCCGCTTAGGGATAGTGCTTGCCTATCTAGGGTCCAGTCCATGGTTAGGGAGCTGGAGGGTAGGCTGAAGACCATGGGTGCTGATATAGCTGCCCAGGCCCTGGCTGCGCTCGAGGTTCTCTCGGAGCTTTCCCGTGATGATTGGAGGGTTGTTAAGAGGCTGCTGGCGGTTACGGCTGAGGGCTCGGCGCTCATCACGAGGTCCACGGATATATCCACCTTCGCGAGGACGATCAGGGATGGGCTCTCGGCTGCTAGGAGCGGGAAGAGGGGGCCTGTGGGGCTCCTGGTGGAGCTGGGGATCGTTGAGAGGAGCCCCCTGGTGTTCGACGATAGGCGGAAGAGGTACGTTAGGTACAACTGGCTCTCCGCGAGGTTCTTCCACCTCTTCAGGGATGTTGCGGAGGCGGGGAGGCTGTACGAGAGGTACAGGGAGCTCTACACCAGGCTCCTAGCCGCCCGGGAGCTGCTCTACCGTGTTGAGCAGTACAGGAGGAGGTACGGAGGGGTCACGGCGTGAGGAGCTACCTTGTTGTGCTTCGGGACCCCAGGCACTTCCAGAGGGTCGTGAAGGTTCTCGCGAGGCATGGGGTGAGGGTCTCCGTGGTTCTCCTACAGGTTGAGCTCCCCGAGGAGAAGCTCCATGTCCTCGGGGGCGTTGCCCAGCTATTCGGTGTTGAGGCCGTGCTCCGCGGCTCGGTCGTGGTGCCGCGCTAGGGTCCTCTTTTTATTGGTGCTGCGCGGCGCGTTATGCGGCTGCATAACGGGGCCTCACCAAGCCCCTTACCGAGGGATAGTCGTGGCGATGCCGTGGCTCCGCCCCGGGGCTTCTTCACCTTTGTTCTTCTCTTCGTAGAGCGGGCTTCGGATGCTCGTGTGGGACTACAGGACCGGGGATATCATAGACCCGGAGACCGGGGTTGTCGTGGGCAGGATCTACGTGGCGGAGCCGTGGATGGCGCTGCGCAGGGCCTGGTCCTCGGAGAGCGCGGGTATTGTCCACCACTCCCCCATGCCTTCTCAGCGTAGGGTGTCTAGGAGGAGGCGGGGCTCCAGGATCAGGCTTGTTAGGCCCGTTGAGGCGGTTAGGAGGGAGGCCTTAGAGAGGGTCCTGCCCAGAGCGCGGAGGGTTCTAGGACCTTCTAGGCTTCGGGCGGTTGAGGAGCTCTACAGGAGGCTTGAGGAGAAGGGGTTCCAGTGGTTTATCCGCGGCAGGTTCATCGCGAGGGTCGCTACGCGCCTAGCCTTCCTAGCCGTGCTGCTC
>QMWY01000281.1 GCA_003661865.1 Thermoprotei archaeon | reverse complement strand
GTGGTGCTGTACCCCAGCGCGCGCTTAACATCACGACTCTGCGCAAGCATAAACGATGCGTAGAGCGACGAAGCAGACGACACCGCTAGAACCGGTACGGCTATCCTGCATCTAGGCAATGCGTAGAGCAGCTTAGACGTCATGAAGAGCGCCGACACCATCGAGACGCCCGAGAGCATAGCCGATGCCGGGCTGGGCGCCTCCGAATGCGCATCCGGTAACCAGAAGTGGTTCGGGAATACCGCTAGGAAGAACATGGATGCCCAGAGCAGTATGGCTATAGAAACACATCCGCAGACCGTGTGCGGAGACGTGAACCGTTCCCTTAGCCCATCTAGGTGCAGAACCCCCGCCTCGTAGTAGAGCAGGGCTATGGCGAAGAGCATAAGTGTTGCAGCCGCGACCCCGTACACTGCATACCTAGCACCAGCAGCCAACGCCCGCGCTCTATCGCTCCTCAGAGCCACCAGTCCGTAGGACGATGCCGCCGCAAGCTCGAGCATCACGTACAGATTGAATATATCCCAGGTAGCGATGACGCCGAGAACTCCTGAGAGCAGCGTAAGTGCTAGTGTGTAGAAGTAGGGGGTTCTAGACCCCAGCTCGTGCCTCCCATACCACACCGAGTACAACCCTACTAGGAGGGATACTAGGCTAACCATGAACATCGAGGACGCTGCATGGATACCTACGCGGTACTCTATACCTATGGGAGCTGGCCAGCCCCCTAGGCTATACCTAATTACACCGCTGCGAAGAACCGAGGCTATGAGAAGCCCGGACAGAGTGGTTGTTGTGAGCAGCGCTGCTATGAACAGCGGAGCAGCGGATCTCGGAGAGAGGCGCGAGGCAAGCGGTACGGGAACTGCGAATAGCATAGGTGCGAATACCGTTAGCGGTGCTAGGTGCTCCATGACCCGCTACTCCTCTATCGCCTCTTCCGCCTCGACCTCCTCCCTAACCAGGATCTCCGGGAGGCTGAGGCTTCCCTCATGCTCATAGAGCCTCACGGCTATCGAGGCCAGTACGAGTACTAGGCCCAGCTCTATAACCACAGCCGTTATCACCATGGCCTGGGGCAGCGGATCCACAGGGCGTGGGTACCCCGCAATGGGGGGCTGCGGCAACTCTCCGTACGGTACCCGAAATCCCGCAGCAGCTATGAATAGGCATGCCGAGTCTCCGAGTGTTGTCAGGGCTATCAGCTTCTTCACAAGGTTAGGTCTAGAGGCGATCCCCCAAATAGCGATGGATGCCGTGACCATGAGCGATGCTATGAAGGCGCCCCAGAGGATCCGCTCTACCTCCATAAATCACTCACCTCCCCGAAGCAGCATCCATAGAGCTATCGTGAACCCCGCAGCTATGGCTGCAAGCTCTAGGGAGTTGTACATGGGTATGGAGAGCGACAGCCTAACGCCATTTACGGTGTAGAAGGCGGAGAGGGAGGCGTTGGGCTTGGCCTGGTGCTGGAACACATAGCCCTCGACCCCATATAGATGCCCCAGAGCTACGGGGGTAAGGGGAAGAAGCATTACTAGGAATAGCCCCAGGGTGCGTATGGCCACCATGCCGCTGAGCCCTGGCGGAAACGCCTTTAACCCGCTGAGCAACGCTATGAGAAGAGCCGATGCCGCAACCACCCCTCCCTGGAACCCGCCACCTGGCGTTACATGCCCATTGAGGGCGAGCGCTGCTGCTACCGATAGGGCCACCGGCAGGTGGATCCTCACAACGGTTCTGAGTACTGGGCTCGGGCTGCTAAGGGGTATGGGCATAGAGCCCTTTAGAAGAGCTAGGGACACTGCAACAGCTACGAACACAACTCCGGTCTCGAATAGGGTATCGGTACCGCGGAAGTCCCAGAGTATAGCTGATACGTAGGCGGGGGCGTAGGCGGTCAGCGGCTCCTGCGCAGCAGAGAGCCTCACTATGTCCCTAGACACACCACTAAGCTCATCCCTAGGCGCCACAAACCCCATGAGTCCTAGAGCCGCGCCGAGCGCTATGCCTACGACCAGTAGCAGGACTGCCACGGCACCTCTAGGGACCAGGATGTTCACCAAGAAGGGCTTCCCTGACTCTACGCGCACCACACTAAAAATGTGTTACCCTACCCCACGAGCTGCAGTAGTACCAGCATCCCTAGAACTGCTAGGGAGATGAGTACGGCTATGCGGTCCCTGAAGTTGGCATCCTCTAGGGCGAGGTATGATAGGTCTAGGAACGCTATGATTCTCCTCCCCACCTCTTCAACCCCGTGGAGCCTGCGCAGCAGATGCGCGATCTCTTCAAGAGCTCCGCGAATTGTGAGTGATACCAGCACAAGTAGCGGGACTAGCAGCGGTGCTACTACCTGTACAAGCAGCCGCTCCCCAACCCCATACCTCCAGCTCATAACAACGGATAGAAGCAGCCCCCTACTCACAGCCCCGGACAGGTCAACGCCCAGCATACCACGGGAGGCACCTCTGACAAGGGCTATGGCGAGATTGGGGGCCGTGTGGAGAAGCGCGCTAGTAG
>QMWY01000280.1 GCA_003661865.1 Thermoprotei archaeon | reverse complement strand
GGGGCCGGGAGGATATACTCCGCCATAGAGCCCAACGGCGATGTAACCCCGTGCGTCTTCATGCCCGTCCCTGTGGGGAACCTTAGGAGGCAGGGCTTCCAGGAGATATGGGTGGGGAGCAGGCTCTTCAAGCTGCTAAGGAACCGGGACTTATTCAAGGGGTTCTGCGGCAGGTGCCCCTACCGCTACATATGCGGTGGGTGCAGGGCGAGGGCTTACGCCTACTTCGGCGACCCCCTAGCCCCGGATCCCGGCTGCATATACAACATGAAGGAGTGGAAAAGGGTGCTGGAGAGGCCCGAGGCCCAGCGGGTGAAGGTCAGGCTATGAAGGGGCGTGCTTCAGCCCATAAGCGGAACGACGTTGGCGATCACGAGCCCCGCTAGGGCCGGGAGGGCCGAGTACTTAAGCAGTGCCTCCACGCCCTGCTCCACCCTCAGCCTCCCGAACGCCGACGCTACGATACTCATCACCGTTAGCAGCGCTAGGTACTTCACCACCAGCATAGCCACGCCAGGGAGCGATAGGTGCGGGAAGGGGTAGGGCCCCCCGAGGTAGGCGTAGGTTACGAAGATCAGCGACACCGCCGTGTCGATGTCATGGAGGAGGTTGTTGAGGCCAAGCACAGGGCCGCTGAACTCGGTTGCGAACCCAGCTATGATCTCCTGCTCTGCCTCGGGTATGTTGAAGGGCTGGGCCATCTCCTTCGCCTGCAGGCTCACCAAGACCCCGACGAGGCCCAGGGCCATGGCAGCCGCCCCCAGGGGGTTGCCCCAGAGCCTCCACGACACCTGCGCTGTGCAGAGCACCGAGAACGGGGGGTCGCAGTGCCCTAGGTATGTCGCCAAGGCCACCGGGATCAGCACCGCGGCGAAGTACGCGGGCTCGCTCACGGCGTATATCGAGAGGAACCTGGAGATCCCTGCCGCCGTGAAGGGGTTGGGCACTGACAGCCCCATCACCATGATCGATATGGGGACCCATAGGCAGCACACGTATAGGTACACGACGAAGTCGTAGGGCGCCGATACCCTCACAGGGGATATGGGGAGGAAGAGCAGCGATGTTACGGCGGCCCCGATCCCCACCATGGCCATGGCCTTCGGAGCCCACGATACGGAGTATCTCTGCACAACCTCCTCCTTAACAGCCACGAGCTTCAGCAGGTCCGCTAAGGGCTGCAGGATCCCGAAGGGCCCTACGTAGCTAGGCCCCATACGGTTCTGCATCCTTGCCTCGACCTTCCTGATGAACCACTCGCTGAATAGGGCTAGGGCGCCCGTGAAGAGCAGACCCGGGAAGACCAAGAGCGATAGCGCGAGGAGCGCGATCGTGTGGAGCTCCATCCTCATCACCCCAGCCTAGCTATGTAGAGCGCGAGGCTAGCGATCGCTACGATGAGGAGCAGCCCGTAGTACCCGGCCATGTACCCTGCCCATTCGTTGAGCTTGCCGCTATGCATAACCTCTCTTAAGAACCTGTAGACCCTGCGGGCAACGCCCTCTACAAAGCCCCAGTAGAGGTTCTGTGCCGATACATCGATCCTGCTGACAACGCTTTCCGCCTCACCACCTATGTAGGGCTCCGTGGACTCTCCACTTCTTTGAGTAGGGATCCCTCTCCTCAGCACCCAGTAGGTAAGGGCTACTACACCCGCTATGCTAAGCATACCCGCAGTCGCTAAGAGCGCCTCGGCGAAGGTATCGAGCCTGAGGATCAGTGCCACAGCCCCTCACCCCCTCGGTGATAGCACTCTTAGGGCATCTACAAAAGCCTGTACGTATATCCTTATCCCCTGCGGCATGAGTGAGGTGCCTACGGCTTTAGTCAGGTATGGTGCTAGGAACGGAGCTGCTAGGCCTAGGGCTATGCAGAGCGCAGCCATGAACAGCACCACCCCAGTAGCCATGTAGGTGGAGCCACGCCTGACGTGGGGGCTCGGGGGCCTGAACACCACGGAGTATATGACCTTCATGTACCCAAGGATCGAGATCGCTGATATCACCACGACCATAACCGCTGGTATCAGCATGCCCGCCTCGACATAGGCCTGATAGAGCATGAGCTTGCTGAAGAACCCACCGAGCGGCGGCATCCCCATGAGCTGTAGGAAGCCTATCACCATTGCCGCTGCGGCCCCGGGGTAGAGCCTGCCAGTACCGGCGAGCCCATCTATATCCCTCGTACCCGCCGCCCAGATCATCACCCCGACCGCCATGAAGAGCAGGGCCTTGCCTACGCTGTGGTTCAGCGTGTGGTAGAGCGCAGCTGTTAGGCCAGCCTCTGTTGCGCTGCTTGGCGCGGTCGAGAGCCCTAGGCCGAGGCCCATGAATATGAGGCCTATGTGGCTTATGGTAGAGTAGGCTAGGAGCCTCTTAACATCTCTCTGCACCACCATGAGCAGCGCCCCTACGAGCCCCGAGGAGATGCCGAGGACTATCAGGATCCACATGATCGCGTCGCGCAGGCCTATCGCGTTCGCAACGGAGAACCTGCTGAAGATCGTGTACATGAACCTGGCCG
>QMWY01000279.1 GCA_003661865.1 Thermoprotei archaeon | reverse complement strand
TTCATATCGCGCGACCTCGGGGCTGGCTATGACGAGCTCGGGGTTGTTCTAGCGGTCTTCTACGTGCTCTACTCCTTGGGGCTCGTGGTAAACGGGTTCCTGGGGGCGGTGGCAAGTCCCGCCAAGCTTATGGTGTTGGGAGGCCTGGGCTCAGCCCTCATATCGCTTGCCATACCGTTCACGAACTCCTTCAACGCCCTGGTCATCCTATGGGGGCTAAACGGCTTTCTTCAGTCGGCGGGGTGGCCCTCCCTCGTAAAGCTCGCCTCATACGCGCTGAGGAGCGGGTACATGAGCAGGGGGTACGCCCTAGTGAGCACGAGCTGGTCCCTCGGGCATGCCCTCGTATGGCTTCTTAGCATAGAGGTGGTCCTCAGGTTCGGGTGGAGAACGTGCTTTCTGCTGAACGGTGGTGCCCTGGTACTGGTCACCCTATTCTCCGCATCCCTGCTGGTACGGGTACCCACCGAGGCTTCGGGGCAGAAGCACGGGGAGAGGACGCTGCTTCTCAGAACGACGGTTCTCTACATATCCCTGGTCTCCGTGATGCACTGCTTGGCCTACGGCGCTAGGTACCTGCTGATAAACTACCTCCCGAGCTTTCTCGAGGTGACAGGGGGTACCGGCTCGATGCACTACTCGGTGCTTCTACCGCTCGCGGGAGCTGCCGGGATGGTGATGTACGCGCCGTTGTTCGACCGCGTAGGTGCTGGCCGAAGGCCCCTGCTCGTGGGGGTCATGGGGCTAGCAGGCTCGGCTTCTCTATGGCTCTTCCCCCGGGTCTACGGCTTGTGGGAGGTGTTGGGGCTTCTAATCCTCGTGGTTCTAAGCACACTCCTCTACGGATTGGAGACACAGCTGACGACAACCATACCGCTCGCGGCATCGGGACGCAGATACTCCTCGCTCGTCGCCGGGATAGTCGACGCGTCTGGGTCTTTGGGAGCGGCGATAGCGGGGATCGTCGGTGGCGAGGCTATGCAGAGAGGAAGCTTCGAGGAGGCCGCCTTCGTATGGAGCCTAGCCCTCCTAACCCTACTACCCCTATCGCTCCTCGCATCTCGGCTTCTACAGGGGCCAGAGGAAGTAGATGCCCACAGCGGTCGCCAACGCCAGGAATGAGGATGTGAACATCTCGCGGTAGGCCGCCGAGAGGGGGACCTGGAAGTACTGGGCCGTGTAGACGTAGCATAGGTGGGCTGGCGATGCTAGGTACCCCACCATGGCCGATGAGTATATCAGGGATACCTCCCTCACACCCAGACCTAGAAGAGCCTGGAACACGGAGATCGACACCACGTTCCCTGTCATGGAGTTGCCTGTTGCGAGGGATATGGCGAAGGGCACTGCTATCAGGAACAGAACCGTGCCAGCTCCCCCATCCGTAGGCACTACGTGTGAGAGGATCTCGGGGCCCCCGACGCCTACGAACACATTCCTGAGCAAGATCGCGGAGAACGCCGCTGCAACAAGCTCGAGGGTCGTGCGGGAGCCCACCGCATCCACAAGGCTCCTCAGAGACGATTTGGAGAACGTTATTAGAAGCGTTATCGCTAGGGATAGTCCCAGCACCATCGAGTAGCGCGTCAGCGGGACCACCTCCAGCAGCTGCCTATCGAGGAAAGGCCTCGTAGACACGGCCAGCGCTATGGCCAGGAGCATGGGTGAGAAGACGCGGGCTAGCACAGCCCGATCGGCTCTTCCGCCGAACCCTCCCCGGTCCCTACCCGCGCCCCGGAATCCCAGGACGTACCCCGCCAGCACCATCGTCGCAGCCACGGGGAGCTGCCTGATAATGACATCCCACAGGTCCACGCCCGCCAGTGTAGCGGCCGTGATCAGCACCATGCTGAGCGGGTACACCAGGAATATCACGTGGCGGAACCAGACGTTGATGAACAGCCTCTGCCTCTTGCTGAGCCCTATGTGATTCCCCACGGTATCTACTATAGGTGCCGACATGAGGGCTCCGCCCGCGACGGGGAGGAGCCCCAGGACCGCGGGCACGAACATGGTTATGAGCCGCGGTCTGCCGAGAAGCTTCACAAGCTCGTCTCCGAGCCGTGCTAGGAAGCCCGAGCTGCGGTAGAGGTTCACGAACACGGCGATGAGGAACGTCACCACCACCAGATCCACGGCTATGCTACTCTGCAAGGTCTCGACAACTATGTTCAGCAGCTGCCCGGGTCCATCCCCAACGACCCCCATGACAACTGAGGATGCTAGGAGCGCGAGCCACACGGGCTTCTTAAACGCTAGGAGTACCGCTAGGACGGTGAACCCCAGCAGGATCCCGATGGCGCTGAACATCGTGGACTCCGCAGCTGAAACGCTGCTCCCCTATCTAAACTCTTCTCCCAGCAGCGCTCTCGGATCGGTGCACGCAGGCCTAGGCCCAATAGATATAGCTGCGGCTAGCTGTAGCGATACTCTGGAGACCGCGGAATGATGATGCCAGCTGAGCGCTGATGAGTGAAGAACCGGGTGCTTCTGACCACTCCCTGAGCGCCTCGGTGAAGCTGAGCATTAC
>QMWY01000278.1 GCA_003661865.1 Thermoprotei archaeon | reverse complement strand
GATTAGGATCTTCCTAGTAGTGCTTGTTGCCAAATGTATCGAATCTAGGATACCAAGCTTAAGTATACTCTGAGTAGTTCCTTGACGATACCTTAGCCTCATAGCCTTGTCTTTCTCAAGCCTCAAGGAGGTGATGCGGTAATTCCCTATACTTCTCTAGATATTCTCTATGTATAGAACAGGTGAAGAAGCTGTTCCGCCGTAAAGAGGAAACACCTATAAACACTTTGTATACCTTGAAAGGATAGCTGTACTCGCTTGTTCTCCAACACTCTTCGTTCCTTAGGACTGCTTAAGCTCTCTGCTCATTGGTGATGCGGTACATGATCTAGAACGTGAATAGCTCACCGGTATAGGGACGATGTACCCCCTCGGAAGTGCCCAGAGTCTTAAGCTCTCTTGTTGATTGTTAGTATTGAGCATACGCTTAGATGGCGAGAACATGTTTGTTAGCTTCAGTGCTGATCCACATGAATAAATCTCCTACGTACCTAGACCCGCCACGACAGTTAGGAACATTACGGATGCTGTGCAGCGTACATAGCTGCTCAGCTCCACTAAAGGTAGGCTCACGATCATTATCACAATACTATGCCACATAATAATCACGTTCACCGGAGCCATCTATGGGCCTCGTAGTGATCACGACAAGAACCGTGGCTGCGCTAAGTCGCGCGGGTATGTTCCTAAGGGCTTGATCTTGTCATAGTATTGCTGATGCTCATAATAACCTTGCTAAGGGCTAGGAACGTAAGGTAGTTGAAGGAAGCACTCCTAATACTTTGCGATGCCATAATAGGTTTGGGGATCAGTCTTGGGAGCTTCTCCGCATCCCAAACGAGTTCTGCTTGTAGCTACATGGGGATGCCCAGGTCAGTAGAGTAATGCTATCTACTCGCTGAGCCACGACCTGGCGAAGATGCTCTCGGTTTGTAAGGTGAGGTGCGAGCATTGCACGAGCCTTTACCCCTTGGTTACGGCGCTGAGGAACGCTGGTATAGACTACCGCGTTGTCGTAGTGATGCTTGATAGCCTTGTAGATAGATACAGTTCCCCAAAACCCCCGTCGTTCTAGGTGTTACGAATGTTATTCACAAGTATTCGACGAGCTTGGCGAACCTCAATGCTTTGATTCTTACAGAGAGCTTGTGAAGTACAGCACCGAGCTGGGAAGGAGGATCGCTGAGTGTATCCTTGAGGATAAGCGTGTGGATGTGATAGTGGCTCCGGCCAAGGGGAGGCCAGGAGGTAAGTGGGAATTCCGGTGTGCCCCCAGGGACTTCGCGGCGATCGTCTTAGCGAAGCTCTGGAGGCTTACTAAGGAGTTCAACCCTGATACCCTCGTGATTGACGTGACCCACGGCATAAACTACATGCCTACAGAGGTTGTCTACGCAGCTAGGTGGTTACTAAGTCTGTACCTCCTGAAGAAAATCTTCAGCGAAGAGAATGGGAATTTAAAAGGTTTAGAGCTGGTTATAGTAAACAGCGATCCTTACCCACTAAGTACCGAGGGGAGACCTTCGCTAAGCCTGAACCTTGTCTATAGAGAGAAGGTGAGGACGATCACGAAGCTTAGCGCCATACCCAGGCAGCTGGTCAAGCCTTTGCGAAAGCTTGAACCTGATCTAGAGAGGAAGCTGAACGAGCTAAACCACCTCTATAGGCTCAGCGCTGCCTACCCCTACGCGTTCATGATCACGCCCATGCCGCTCGCTCTATACAGAGCGTGCTCTGAGCAGAGAAGGGTTGCTGATAGGGACCTGGTTAAGGAGGCTATCTCGCTGTGGATAACCATGACCGAGGTAAAGAACGTGGATGTGGATCACCTCCTTAGGCTATCGCCTGAAGCCGTCTACGTTCACGATGCATCTAGGGAGGTGTGCAACCGCGTTGGGGGTAGGCATGGCGAGGAGGAGGGTGTAGATATTGGTTACCTGTTTAGCTCCATAGCGAGGATATACAGCGTTGTTGATGAGGTCTACGAAGTTCTGGTGAATACCGAGCTGGGGAAGCTAAAGAAGGATATTGAGAATAGAGGTGGTGGATGGTTAAGACTCTGCGAACTGTATGGAGAGTGTAAGAAGAGAGAACAAATGGATAAGAGAACCGCTTTTGCCCACGCAGGACTCCAGAGCGAGTTCGTGGAGATAAACCCCGTAAACAACAAGATCAGGTACGTCAAGAGCGTAACGATAGAGAAGCTGATGACGTGGCTAGGGATAAGCCTAGAAGAACCCCTATAGAGATGCACACAATCTCCTCCTAGCATCGAATGGCTACTGAACCTTAACCACGTTTCCTGAGTTCAAAACGCTGTATTATCCCGGTATTCAACCCCGTATAGATCCATTCTACTTGCACCGTCGCCAAAACCTTCTCCTTAATCCCATATTCTGTAATCCCCGATAACCGTATGTGAAAGCTCTAGAGGAGTTTCTCAGGAGGTCTACGATAGAGGTTCTCGGTGCTGGTGATGTGAGGTGTAAGGAGCTTAGGAGGATAGCTATTGTTCTCTAGGAGTACGCCTGTAGGGATATC
>QMWY01000277.1 GCA_003661865.1 Thermoprotei archaeon | reverse complement strand
TACGCCCAGCGTAACCTAGGGCTCTACCCACTGAGGAGGAGGTGCAGCGTCGTCACGAAGCCCGCGGGGCCCAGAAGCGTCGAGGGAATTGTGGGAGAGGTTCTCGGGTCCGGTGCAGAGGCCCTCGTGGTACTAGACATCCCCTACGGTAGCCGGGTCGCCGAGCTCCTCCGCAGGGCCAGGGCCAAGGGCATGTACGTGGTGTACGTAGACCACCACCTCTCAACGATCTTCAGGAGCGGGGAGGTTGAGAAGCAGGTTAACGAGCTCATCGTGGGAAGGGTCCCCACAGCCCTCCTGGTGTACCACCTGCTCAAAACCCTCGGTGCTAGGCTTACGCCCCGCCTCGAGATGTTCGTCAAGGCGACCTCCGTTGTTGAGAGGAGCAAGAGGCCGTCGCCTCAGCTGGAGCGTATGGTCAGGCTCGTGGTCGACGTATCGAAGGCGCTTACCCACCTCAGGGATGAGGAGCTGTGGAGGAGGGTAGTCGAGTGGCTCGCCTCCCCACTGGCCCTAGCCTCGATGCCCTTCGCACAGGGGGTTGTGGATGCGATACGCAGGGCGGGTGAGCCGGGTGATAGGGCGCTCCACGAGCTCGCGATAGAGCTGGCCCCAACGGCTAGGAGGATCTTCAACCTGAGGCTCGTTGATGCTAGGCGGAGGCTGAGGAGCCGGGGGGCGAGTGCCCTGGCCTCAATGCTCTACAGGACCTTCCGAAGCCCCGTTGCCGTGGTTGCCGAGGCGCGCGACGGCTCCCCCCTACTTATCATAAGGGGGCGCGGCACACTTCCCTACCGCGTAGCCCAGGTCCTCGTGAAGCAGGGGGTTGTTGAGGATGTGGGTGGCCACCAGTCCCTAGCACTCCTCAAGCTGAGGAGGGGCCTGGAGATCGGCGAGATAGAGGCTCTGCTTAGAAGAGCTGTGCTGGAGGCTTCTCGAGAGCGGTAAAACCCTTAAAACCCTCATCCCACCATGATAGGAGCGGCGCAGAGCCATGATAGTGTGGGAGGTGGGGGTTAGGCTACCGGGCTTCTGCGATAGGACGCTGAGCATGCTAACGAATCCCTCCAGCCTTCAGGACCTTATTCCCGTGTTCAAGGTGCGGGAGGGTGGGAGGCTCCTACTATCCATACCCTCACCAAAGGGAGAGAGGCTCTACGAGGTGGGTATGGAGGTTAGGAGTAGCGGTGAGGAGGCTACCCTAGTAGTGTCCCCCGTTACGAGGCCCATAGAGTTCGCCCGGCTGACGATAACGTGTAGGCGTCTTGGCGACTACGAGCATATGCTTACGCTTAAAGCCCTTATCAACCCCACGGCCCTGGACATCGGAACGACACGCGCCGTACTGTTCGCAGAGCACCTACTTAGCCATGTGAGGAAGCTCGGGCCCCGCCTAGTCATGAGGGCGGAGCTCGATAGGAGGGTGGAGAGGTTCACCCAGGACGAGTTCGTCGCAGAAGTTGTTGCAAGGGGGAGGGTTGTTGGTAGGAGGAGCGTGAGCGGAGACGTAGTAGGGGCTGTGAAAGCCGTGGTTGCCGAGGAGGGGCTCTCCAAGGCCCTAGCATCGCTGAGCGGCGGGGGCCTAGAGGCAAAGGTGGCTATCCTCGGCGGGAGCTTCGCTCTACGCGTTAGGAGCGGTGATAGGCAGGTTTACGGAGCCGAGGCCCTATCGCTCCTACGCAAGGTAGAAGAGCTGCAGGCGGTTATCTACACGTGGGGGTGACGAGCAGACCACGGCCTGATTCAGGTGATGACCGCGTTCTACACCGACCCAGCCCAATGAGGGCGCCTGCGTGTGCTGCGCGAGGTCGTAGGCTGCGCTAGGGTTCTCTTCGTAGCTGTTGGCGGAGGGGGAGATGTGGTCACGGCCGCCATGCTTGCATTGGCGGCGCGTAGGGAGGGCCTGGAGAGCTTCACCGCCTCGATCGTCTGGGAGAGGTTTAGCGTAGACCCGGTGCCGGGACCTATACCCCTTGAGGAGCTCAGGGGTGCTGAGAGGGTGGGCGAGTTCTCCGCCGCGGTCAACGGGGATACCGTTGCTGTTAGGAGGGGCAGGAGGATCGCTATCCAGGCGGCCAACGTTGCTAGGGCCCTGAACGAGAAGGTCTATGTAGTCGATGCGTACCGGGGTGCTAGGGGTATTGCCCAGGGGCTGAGGGAGCTTGTGGAGCTGCTTGGGGTAGACGCGGTTGTGGGGGTTGATGTGGGTGGGGATGTGGTTGCGCTTGGCTACGAGGAGGAGCTGTGGTCACCCCTGGCAGACTCCATGGGGCTGGCAGCCGTAGCGACGACCCCTGCTGAGGGCATCGAGAAGGTTCTAGCGATCCACAGCCCTGGTGCTGATGGCGAGCTCCCTCCCGAGTACGTGTTGAGGAGGGTGGCGTCCATCGCCGCTATAGGTGGGCTTAGGGGTGCGCGCGGCATAACCCTTCAGGACATCGGCGTGCTAGAGAGGATCCTGAGGTACGCGCATAGCGAGGCGAGCCGTGTTCAGCTCGAGGTGTTTCGCGGAGGCTTTGGCGAGGCGCTGATAAGGGGTGGTA
>QMWY01000276.1 GCA_003661865.1 Thermoprotei archaeon | reverse complement strand
GCACCGCTGAGTGATTACAGCTTAGCAGCCCTAGCTCATTAGCCCTGGTAGGCGGAAAAACTCGCTTGGTGCATCGCGGCATGGTTAGGGGAGGCGTGTTGAGGAGGATAGATGCGTTTCTACGTGAACAGACGCGTTATTTCGATATCGCCTTCGCCGCCACCTGTAGACTTGGCAGGAGGACAGTACTAGTGGTGAAGTTTAGGGCTGCTGATCCTGAAGAGAGGTTTAGGCTTAGGCTAGACATCGCCTCGGTTCTAGACCTCTACGGGATCACGATCATCGACGCCGATGATGTTCCTCCCCCCTGCCTAAAGCACTTGTTGAGAAGGAGTTCCTCTGTGCACGTCTACGACCCCAACGTATTCGGCGGTGCGCTGAGGACTCTCAGCAGGGTCCATGAGGAATCCTGCAGGTTCTAGTGGTCGAAGCTTATTTACCCCTAGGGCACATACTCCGTGTCGCGGTGGTAAACCTTTGTGGCGCAGATGACCGTCACGCCATGGGAGGTCCGGGGCGCTATAGACTACGATAGGCTGATAGAGATATTCGGCGTGAAGCCCCTGACTGACGACCTTGTGAAGCTCACTGAGAAGATAGCGGGCGAGAACCACCTCTTCCTGCGCAGGCGCGTGTTCTACGCGCATCGCGACTACGACGTATTCCTAAAGCGCTACACCGAGGGGGGTGCGGTAGCCCTATACACCGGGAGGGGTCCTTCCAGCCGTGTTCACCTCGGGCACCTAGTCCCATGGATCTTCACCAAGTGGCTACAGGAGCGCCTAGGTCTCGAGCTCTACTTCCAGCTGACCGACGATGAAAAGTTCCTGTACCACAGGGAGTACAGCCTCGAACATACGAACTCCATGGCGTACGAGAACCTACTGGATCTCATAGCGCTGGGCTTCGATCCCTCCAAGACCCACGTGATCGTTGATAGCGACGACATAGCGCTCCTCTACAAGATAGCCGTGCGCGTAGCCAAGAAGATAACGGCGTCTGTTGTGAAGTCAGTGTTCGGCTTCACGGACTCCACGAACATAGGCATGTACTTCTTCCCGTCGCTCCAGATAGCCATGTGCTTCCTGCCCTCAGAGCTGCGGAGGGAGGTCGTGTTGGTATTGATACCCGCGGCTATAGACCAGGACCCCTACTGGAGGGTTGCCCGAGACATAGCGACGAGCCTGGGATACCCTAAGCCCGCCCAGATACACTCCAAGTTCCTGCCAGGGCTAGGGCCCGAGGGGAAGATGTCGTCGTCGAAGCCGGAGACCGCGATCTATACGACAGACCCGCCCGAGCAGGTGTACCGGAAGATCATGAATGCGTTCACGAGTGGCCAGCCAACAGCAGCGATGCAGCGCAAGCTGGGGGGCAATCCAGATAGGTGCCCTGTGTTCGCCTACTACGCGATGCTGTTTGAGGAGGATGATAAGAAGCTTGAGGAGAGGTACCACAGGTGCAGGAATGGCGAGCTACTCTGCGGTGAGTGTAAGCGTGAGCTTGCGGAGCGCGTTGCCAAGTTCATAGAGGAGCATCAGAGGAGGAGAGGGAAGGCTAAGGATATCGTGGAGAGCTTCCTACTCCGCACGAAGATCAGGAGCAGGAGGTAGTCTAGGAACCCCCGCTGCGCTCCCCAATAATGGCTAGGAGCACCCCCGCCAAGGTCAAGGCTATGAACAGTATGAGCATCGGCTCGATCGATTCGCCCAGCACCAAGTAGGCGAGGAGGGATGCAACAGCGGGCTCACCTATAGCGATAGAGGTAACGGCGCTTGTCTTGAAGAACCGGAGCGCGTAGTTCATGACCGTGTGTCCGCCGAGCATGGGTACGATGGCGAGTAGCACTAGGAATAGCCACGTCCTGCTGGGGTAGTTCAGCGGGTCTATCCCCGCTAGGGCTATGTAGCCTAGAGCCGCAGTCGCTGCGACCCCGTAAACTGTTAGGGTGTAGCTCAGAAGCCCTACCCCCATCCTCCTTAGCGCACGGCCTAGGGAGAAGTAGGCGGTAGCGGCAATCGCGCCGAGGAACGAGTAGAGCACGCCTATGGGGTCTATACGTGTACTCGTGCGTAGTAGCGGGTACACATACATGAGCGCAACCCCCAACGTACCTACGGAGAGCCCGAGGAGCTGTATTGTTGAAGGCTTCTCACGGAATACCAGGGCATCAACTACGGGCGTGTACATGGCGTAGGTGATCACCACAGCAGTACTCACGCCTACGGGTACGAGGAAGAGGCTCCTCATCCAAAAGATGAAGTGCGCAGCTAGGGCCATCCCCGCAGCAATGCTCTTTACTGAGAACTCAGGACGCCTCCCCTTAAGAAGAGAGACCGCGCCTATGATAGCCGTTGAGAATGCCAGCCTCCAGAATGCGCATACAGCTGCTGGCGCATCCGCAAGCCTAACGAATACGGATGCTGATGATATTGAAAGCAGCGCTACTGCAAGCAGCCCCCCAAGCTTTGCGCGCCTCAGCCCCTTCACCAGCGCATCACGGATTTGCGTAGCGGGATATAAGTGATGTAGTCGTTCAGCAGTAGCT
>QMWY01000275.1 GCA_003661865.1 Thermoprotei archaeon | reverse complement strand
CCGCCACCTTGTACAGCTTCTCAGACGCCCGGACAGGATCGCCATTCCTAAGCAGCTCCCTACCCTCCTCCAGGAACCTCTCCGCCAGCTCTAGATGCACCTCCGCCTCCTCCCTAGGATCGATCCCCAGGGCCCTTGCAAGAGCCTCAGCAACGAAGCTCTCAACATCGATACCCCTAGCCCTAGCCTTCTCCAGCAGCCTCCTCGGTATCCTCACAGCGCTACCCATAACCCGGGCCTCCCGTGAACCGGGTACACCGCTATGTGTATAGGGCTATGGGCTAGCCGCGAACCCCGTAGATCGGCGGGCTGTTGAGGAGCGACAGCCCTATCACCAGCACCCTCCCGAGGCTCCCGAGGATATCACGGGCGCGGAGCACACCCTTCTCGAGAACCGCGATGATCCCTGCGAATAGGGCTCTTCCCCGCAGGGTCGAGAGCTCGATCTCTAGGAAGATCCTCTCTAGAACCCTCCTCAGGATCGGGGAGCGCACAACAGCGACGACCCTGCGGGCCAGGAGCAGGAGGGCGCGGGCCTCCCGCGGCAGAGACCTCCATGCACCGCTCCTCCACGCCTTCCTAACGTACCTATCGATAACAGCCGACGTTATCACCCTTGGGAGGGTGGCCTTTGCTAGGATCCCCCTAGCGCGCTCCGCTAGGGGAGAGCTCCACAGAGGGTCGATCGATGCTAGGCCCGCGCCCACTAGCGACAACGCCCGCCCAACCATAGAGGGGTTTTCACACATCTATAAAAACGTGTTGAACAACGCCTCAAGGAAACCCGAACCCCGTAGAGATACCCTTAACACCCACGCCACCACGCACTTCCCGCCAGGGCCGAGGCCCTGTACTAGGAGGCTCCGCAGCACCTATGTATAGTGTAGGTGAGCTGTGCTCGGGGTCTTCGGCAGGGTCTCTAGGGCTAGGGAGCCCGGGCTTGAGCCCGGCGTGGCCTACACGGGGCTGGGCAGGGTTAACCTGGATGAGGACCTGTTCCGATTTACTGATCTACTATACAGCATCCTGGCTAGAGCTCTTGAGGAGCTATATCAGCTTCTTGGTAGATGGAAACCGGGGCTGTCAAGATCGGAAATGAAGTACTGTGCCCAGCTAGGATCCGGTGGTACAATGTAGATCCGTATCTGATGGATGTTCCCCGTGCATGCTAGCTCTCTCCTCCGATGACGAGTTCTGCGAGCTCGATGCTATAGTGGCTACCGAAGATACTGGTCTTAACAGGTGGTGCTGAAGGGGTTAATAGAGGGATGGTGCTAGAGGGGTCTAGCAGCGAGTAGCACTTGAATAGAGTCTGTAGCGCCACTACTACTCCGCGGTGCTTGCGTGCAGAATATTTTGGGTATGTGGTAGAGGCCTTCTCCCAGCTAGCCAAAGCATATAATAGTCTCTATGTATACGGTGTTCCGCGGTGAGGCCTACGAAGGTTCTGGTGCCCCTCGAAACTAGGGAGGGGTTGAGGTCGCGTATCTCAGAACACTTCGGCAGGGCACCATACCTAGCTCTAATCGAGCTGAGGGATCGTGACGTCAAGGTAGAGATTGTTGAGAGTCCTAGAGCCCTGGGCTATACCCTCGGGCAGTACGCTGTAGCTAGCGGAGTTGAGTGCGTCGTTATCAAAGGCGGCATAGGTGTGAAGGCGCTGCGGCTACTGAGGGAGCATGGGGTTAGGGTTCTCGAAACTAGCGGGTTGATCTTGGAGGACGTTATCGAGGAGCTGAAGTCGGGTAAGCTACGTGAGTACACAGGTGAGGGCTGCCCAGGAAGACACTGGTAATCCAATGTAGTAGGAGCTCCCACGTCCTAGAATTCAAGCTATAGCTAGTAGAGTACTAGGTAGAGTAATAGCTATTGAAGACGTTATGAAGAAGAGATGCGAAGTAGGAGTGGACTACTATTTCTTGACAGCCGGTCACTGATTGCATTGTGGCGGGTTCGCCGGAATTTGAACTCCCTTTGCGAAGCCCCCGGCTCCGTAGGCCGGAGCAGCGTGGCGGTAAGGAGAGTGTTTCTGCAAGAGAGTTAACTACACGTCTCGTGTTCCTCTCGGCCCCGGTGGTGGATAACTGGTTGCTGGAGGGCTTCTGCCGCTATCAGCTGGGGAGGGTTAGTGAGGGACGGCTAGGGACTACGTCAACGCCGTGGCGCGGGAGGAGCGGCCTCCCAGTAGGCGCTCGCTCATTAAGGCGTGGAGGCGCTACATCAACTACCTGTTCAGTATCGGTGAAATCGGCTGGGAGCGGCAGGCAAGCTCTTCAACATATATGTTGGGCGGATTAGGGGGAATCGTCTGGTTTAACACCTCTTTTTACAATATTTTCTACCTCTCTAACCAGTTTCTCAACCCGGTTCAGCGATGCTTTGACGCCCTCGTCTGTACACCACCCCTCGTAGAAGCATGTATGCATTGCGTGGCCAGCGTGGAAGGCGTCGCGTACCCAGTCACCAACCTCTTTCGCCATGATATCGATATACCTCCACAGTTCCCCGTGGCTGGTAAGTCTTTTCCCCTCTCTCCAGTATGCATAAGCCTTAATGG
>QMWY01000274.1 GCA_003661865.1 Thermoprotei archaeon | reverse complement strand
GGTAGGCTCTTCGCGTAGCTAGGCACAGCGGCATCGCTTTTGAGGCTGGGCGCCCTCGCATCCTCGCTCGCGGGTTTGGCCACGGGGAACCCCTAGCCCTAGAGGTGGCGCCCCTACTAGGTATTGCCGCGACAGTTGTCACTGCCGTGGGGCTCGTGCTGATCAGGCTCTACGGGCTGTTTGAGCCCCCCGAAGCCCTTGCCTTAGCAGCCGTGGTGCTGGCACTGCTGCTATATGCCGTAGCGACCCCTCTCACCCTACCCGTTGCAGAAGGCGCTATGCTACTCGCGGGGCTCTGGGGCATGCTACCGCTCAGCAGAGGTGTAGCTCTTAAGAGGTGGTCCGCAAGGCTTGGAGAAGATCGCCAGTGTTCTTAGGGAGCGCGAGGTCCTGAACTCCCAGAGGCTGCTGATACTACTCGCCCTCTACCTATCCGGTAGGCTGTGCTTCGCAGACCTCTGCAGGGTTACCGGGCTTCCGAAGGGTAGGGTGTGGCACCATGTACAGGTTCTCGAGGAGGAGGGGCTTGTTCGGAGGAGGTGCAGGCCCACCCTCATGGGGCCACGGCTCTACATAGAGATCACGAATAGCGGTGAGGAGCTTGTTAAGGAGCTCTTGGACGCCCTAGCGGGGCTTCGGGGTGCAGAGAGCTAGCTCTCAATGCTTCACCACCTGGATCGGCAAAGGTTTTTAGCTGTAGACCCGGCTTCTGGTCTGGACACCCAGTCCAGGTGGTGAGGAGTGAGGGGTGTAGCTGCTCAGTGGTTAGCACTTGCGGTGTTGGCACTGATAGTGGTTGGGGTAGGGATCTACTCCTACCAGCTGTCCGAGCAGCTGAACAGTGTTAGGAGTGAGGTCGTGAGCAGCCATGAGGAGCTGGCGCGTGTAGAAAGCGCCGTTGCCAACATAAGCCGGGCTATCGAGGGCCTTAGCAAGACCATAGCGAGCGAGCTTGGCAAGGTCTCGAGCAGGCTTGAGGAGGTGTCGGGCGGGTACGAGAAGCACTCGCGGGAGATCGCCGAGCTAAGGAGGGAGGTCACGTCCCTAGCGAAGGAGCTGCGCTCATCAGTACAGCAGCTCAGAACAGAGCTGGAGCTGCTGAAGAGGGAGGCGGCACGAAGCTCTGAGCTCGCGGAGCTTGCTAAGCGTATAGAGGCTCTGGAGAACAGGCTAGGGAGTGTTGAGGAGAGGCTGAGTAAGGCAGCTACGGCGGGTGAGCTCAGCGAGGTTAGGGAGAGCCTAGCCGAGCTGAGCAGGGCTGTTAGGGAGGTCGAGGAGCTGATGAGGTTCCCCACAACGATAGTTGATGCGACTGGGAGCCCCGTTGTAATACCCAGCGAACCCCGCAGGATCGTGAGCCTCATGCCCAGCGCCACGGAGATACTCTTCGCAGTTGGCGCGGAGGGCCAGGTCGTGGGCGTTGATAGCTACTCCAACTACCCGCCAGAGGTTGTGGAGATGAGGAGGAACGGCACGCTGGTAGATATAGGGAGCGGGTGGTACCCCAACGTAGAGAAGATACTCTCTCTGAACCCCGACCTCGTGCTCGGTGTGGAATCGGTGGTTAGCCACCGCACGGTTAAGGAGATCCTGTCCCGGTACGGGATACCGATGATACTCCTCCCCGATAGGACCCTTGAGGACGTCTACACATCGATACTGATCGTGGGGAGGGCTACGGGGCACCTAAGAAGGGCTATCGAGCTCGTTGCGAAGCTGAGGAGCGATGTCGCATCCCTGAGGGCGCTGGCGTCCCAGGTGCGTGAAAGGCCCCGCGTCGCACTGATCGTGTGGCTGACACCCCTGTGGGTCACGGGTAACGGTACCTGGATGCACGATATGCTCATCATGGCGGGAGGGGTGAACGTCTTCTCGAACGTGAGCGGGTGGAAGATGGTGGGACCTGAAGCCCTAGCTGCGGCTAGGCCCGACGTCATAGTGTTCACAGCAGGACCTCCAGGGAGGACTAACTGCAGCACCGTCATCAAGACCCTTAAGCAGCTGTTGGGAGACGCGTGGAGGAGTGTGCCGGCCCTAATCAATAACAGGGTGTACTGTGTGTACGGCGAGTACAACGATATGCTGGTGAGGCCATCGCCCCGCGTAGCCAAGGCCATCGAGCTCCTCATAGCCCTACTCCACCCAGAGCTCCTGGGGCTTAAGCCCGCCGAGATCCCGAACGACATCATGCCCAGCACGTTTAGACTGCCGCCCATCCCGACGCCTAGCGTAGGTCAGGAGATCGCTGCTATACCCATGCCCTTGGCACGGGGCCTACCTTGAGAAGGGCTTTTTTAGCTATACTAGCCGTAGCCACCCTACTAGCCGTAGCCGCGTCCCTAGCCCTAGGTAGTTACAGGGGCGTAGGTCCCTGCACCCTGGCGAAGCTGCTCAGCGGGTCGCCTCTATCACCTGTGGAGCGCTGGGTTCTTGCGCGGCGTCTACTGAGGACTGTGGCTGCTGCGCTGCTAGGCATAGGGCTGGGCGTGTCGGGTGCTGGGCTCCAGTACGTCTTGAGGAACCCCCTGGCCGACCCCTACCTCCTCGGGCTAGCCTCGGGC
>QMWY01000273.1 GCA_003661865.1 Thermoprotei archaeon | reverse complement strand
CCTCCTCGAAGCCCAGGTGGAGGTCTGCGAACACCAGCACCCTAGCACCGCGTATGAACAGCATGGGGAGGTCCTCAACAGCTACCAGCCCCTCCACCAGCTCCACGCCGCCGCAGCCCTCCACAGCCTCACCACCAAGACCTATAACCCCTCCCACCGAGACCAAACCGCTTAAAAACCGGGGGAGAAATGGATTCTAGAACTGGGTTGGGCCCGTAGCTCAGCCCGGTAGAGCGGCGGGCTCTTAACCCGTAGACAGCGGGCCGGCCCGGCTCGCCGGCGGAAGTCCCGGGTTCAAATCCCGGCGGGCCCGCCACACCAAACTTCTCGACACGAACGACAAACGTCGGCACGGAACGATGCTCATCTCTTAGCACTTAGACCCTGTTAACGGCGAAGCAGCCCAAAATAATACCCAGTGTGCCCAGCTACCACGGGTGCCGCGCGTGGCCACCTGCCCATGCTTCCTGGAAACACTCATGTCTAGGCGTAGCGTAAGGAGGTTTAGACCCGACCCTATTCCTCGCGAACTCGTTGAGAGGATTGTGGAGGCTGGTATACGCGCACCTACGGCGGGGGGCGGCGAGCAGTGGTTCTTCGTAGCAGTCCTCGATGAGGCTAGGCGCAGGAGGATCCATGAGCTCTTGATCCAGGCGCATATGAGGTACGCCCAGGAGGTTCTGAGAACACCTCTGCCCCGGGACAAGGCGGAAAGGTGGCTTAGGGTGATGAGGAGGGGGGAGTACCTAGCGCCGCTCTACATAGCCGCGTACCTAGACCTTAGGAAGAGGCTGTACAGGGACGAGTACCTAGAGCTCGAGAGGCTGTGGGCCATCCAGAGCCTAGCGGCGGCTATCGAGAACATGCTCCTAGCAGCCCACGGGCTGGGGCTCGGAGGTGTTTGGCTAGGGGTTCCCCTGCTGATGCGTAGGGAGTTCGACGAGGTTCTCCAGCCCCCGGAGGGGTGCGAGCTCCAGGGGATCCTAGCGATCGGGTACCGCGCGGAGGAGCCCGGGCCTAGGCCCCGGAGACCCCTGCACGAGGTCCTCAGAACTATCTAGGGTCTGTTCAACGCATTATACCTCAGCGGGGCAGCTACTACTAGGTGGAGCAGGTGCCCATGCTTCGCGAGAGGGTTGTGGGGGCGGTCCTGGGCTTCGTGGTTGGCAACGCGTTTGGCCTCCCCTACGAGTTCATGAGTAGGGAGGAGGTTGCTGGGAGGCTCAGCAGCGAGATGACCGGTGGGGGCGTCCATGGGCAGCCCCCGGGTACGTGGGGTGAGGACTCCTCGATCATGCTCGCCGTGCTGGACGCGGTTGCCGAGCACGGGCTATCCCTCGAAGCCATTGCTAAGAACCTGGTGTCCTGGTTTAGAGAGGGGGTTTACACGGCGCGGGGCGAGGTCTTCGACATCAGCACCGGGGTGCACATGGCGCTTAGAAGCCTAGAGGAGGGGGTGCCGCCGCAGAGCTCGGGTGCCGAGGGCGTCGCCGAGAACACGGCGCTTGCCCCGGCGCTCCCCGTGGCTATATACATGCACCGGGACCCCCCTGAAGACCTCGTCAACGCGATCTCCAGGGTTGTCTCGGTTATCCAGCGAGACCCGAGGTGCATAGCCTCAGCCGCCATCTACGCCCTCGTGCTCAGGAACGTGGTTCTCGGAAGGGAGCGTAGGGAGTCCGTTGAGCTAGGCGTTAGGGAGGCGCAGACCGTGCTGGCTCCTATGGGTGAGGGGCTTAGGGAGGCCCTCGAGGCCCTATCAGGGGTGCTGGTGCTTGGGGAGGGAGGGCTTGATGAGGTTACGAGCCACGTCGTAACCACCCTGGAGAGGGTCCTCAGGGTCTTCGCCGCGAGCCCCAGCTTTAGAGAGGCGGTTATGAGGGCTGTTGAGATGGGTGGGGATACCGATACGGCTGCGGCGCTGGTAGGGGGGCTATGGGGTGCGTACGGAGGTGTAGGCTCTATACCGCTGGGCTGGCTCGAGAGGCTTGCTAGGCGTAGCTGGGTCGAGGAGCTTACTGAGAAGCTCTGGGTCGCTGTTAGGAGGAGGTACGGGCTCTAGGGCATCTGGGGAAAACCTGGTGCTGCTAGCTTGGCGCGGCCTCGGTGCTCCCAGCGGAGATCTTCTTGAGCTGGCTCATGTACATCTCGTAGAGCTCCTTGGTCGTGGTGGCGTCGCGCGGGCCCTTGTCGTCCCTCCACCTTATGAACCTCGGGAACCTTATCGATATCCCCACACCGGGCTTCGCCCATCCCTTGCAGCATGTGTGTAGGGGCGATAGCGTTAGCTCAGCCCCTAGGACCTCGGCTACCAGCGCAGGCTCGAACCAGACATCCGCCTTCATATCCGAGTCCACCTTGGGGTGCTTCGCCGAAAGCCTATAGGGCTCGAGCTTCTTGGGAAGGGCTGCCAGCTCCTCGTCGCTGAACCCTGAGCCCACCTTGCACACCGTCTTGAAGGTATCGGTCTCGGGGTCGTAGGCGGCCATGAGCAGGGCCCCGTAGGTCCCGGCCCTCCTGCCCCTCCCGTAGAACGCCCCGACCACGACTAGGTCCACTGTATCCATCAT
>QMWY01000272.1 GCA_003661865.1 Thermoprotei archaeon | reverse complement strand
GTTGATGATGTCATATCATTGTACGCAAAAACTTAACTCTAGTATCTGTGTATTTTTATATACTCTTTCCTGTTATTCTCTTAGTTATACCGAGAGCGTGGCTACAGCACCCGACACGACCTAGTACGTTTCCCCGCTTACGGGGAGTCCTGTATGAAATTTGTGAAGTAGCACCTACTTACTTGGTCTGAAGAGTGCCCCGATGTGGCGATGCCCGTAAAACGGTATTCAATGAAGATATCGGTCATGGAGGCGCTCCGATGGCCCCTTGTGGGGATGTGTCGTCTAACCCGGTTTGATCATCGTCGTCGCCTAGTCGAATGCTTCAGACCAAGTATATCCAAACATCGTCAGAAATTTCAGAATAACACGTCCGATTCACATAAGTAGTTGCGCGCCTATGTCCTTTTTGGTGGTGATATTGGCTAGGGATCTAACCCCGCTTGAGGAATCGGTTCTTAGGGAGGTATCCAGAGGCAATACAGACGTGTACGAAATAGCGATGAAGCTGAACAGTACGCCCAGCTCAGTTGCAAGTGTCATGTACAGGCTAAGGAAGAGGGGCCTGATAAGCTTCGATAAGCTAAGGATTAGGTCAAAGAAGTACAGGTTCCTAGCTAAGCTAAGGAAATCAAGCGACGGCATAATAATACTCGTGCCTAGGGACGCGATCGATTACCTGAACCTGAAGGAGGGATCATACGTGTTCGTGACCATAGAGCCGGGCAGTACCGTCACTAGGTCAAAAAGTGTCTGAAATTTCTGAGCATGATGCCACGTACTTCGTCTGAAGCCTCGTACGATGTGGCGATGCACGTAAAAAACGCTTATAGGCGACTTCCCCACATTGTAGCTTCGCTTTTTCCAATTTGGAGAACTCCAGTTTACGGTGTTCTGGTCGTTATCGCCACATCGTGGCATTGCTCAGACAAAGACGGCGAAGTCGTTGTCAAAAAATCACATATTACGTTCGCCTGAGTGTGATCCATCGCAATATGTTCTATGGTACTAGTTCTACCGAATAGGTTTAAGAACTTATTTCATGCTGGAATAACGTGCTGAAACACCACCTCATTTGGTGAAACATGTGAGGGTTGGGTCATGAGGGCTAGGGTCATCCCCCGGGTTAAGGTGTGGAGATCTCTCTCTTGGGTTGATGAGAGGAATAGTTGCCGTATAAACGTTCCGGTGGACATAATAAGGCACATACCATGGATGAGGAGGGTCAAGAGGGCGCTCATATGGGCTGAGGAGTTGCCCGACAGGGCAGTAATACATGTGGAGCTATTCAAGCCGCCGCACATCGTCCAAGATCGCGTATCGGTCATGATACCCAAGTTGCTGTTCGAGTTCGGCTACAGGCTTCGTAAGGACAACGTGATAAGGGCGTTCTCCAAGGTGTTCGAACTCGACGAGAGGGATCTCTCGATCATAAATGACGCATATGACGAGCTTAAGGAGGTGTCAAGATGCCGACACTCGATGTACCTTTCCCCCTTAACGGCTTAGTATACAGGATGCTGGAGCTTGCCGAGAGGTGGGCACCAGATCTGGTGGCCCAGTACTCAGACAACGTTGCGATAGCCCTGTCCTCAGCGATAGGGGTTAGGGCTAAGGCGTTCGTGGCTATAAACGCGATGCCGTGCAACGCGGAGGTTCTGCTAATAGGAGTGCCGGGTAGCGGCAAGTCCACCACGATAAACTTGGTGCGCATGCTCAACCGCGACATAGTACTCAAATCAGGCACTCCTGAGTACATAGAGGACGTAATCAGCGAGTCGGTATCGTACAACGGCTTCCTAGAGGGCATAATATGCTCCGAGGAGTTCGCCAAGACCATAAAGCATAGGGAAAGGGGCAAGTACTTGGCGGACATGTACTACCTCCTGAAGCAGATGTACGACTGTAGCTACTTGGAGAGCGGCAGGGTTGCAGTCAAGTCTAGGTTCGTCCCCGAGTACTCGTACATGGTAAACTTCTACATGGGCATGACCTATAGCGATTACGCAGACGTATCAGACTACGTGGACGAGGCCTTCATAAGGAGGGTGCTAGTACTAGAGTATAGGGAGAGGCTGAACAAGAGGGGGATCGCCCGTAACGCCGCCGGACTCGATAGGATAAGGGAGATGTTGTCAGATCTGAGCAGGTACCACGTTAAGGTCAACATAGACGACAACCTAGTGGGGCACGTCAAGTATGCGCTAGACGAGATAGACGCCGAGGCAAGGAAGATATCGTACTCATGTGCCGACGCATGCTGTGACTACTTTTGGAAGATCATGGCGTGGAGGGCGATAGACAGAGCGTACACGCACGGCAAGATGGAGGAGTCGGACTCATTCTTCTACCTAGCCACCCAGTACCTAGCAAGCAAGTTCGTGCCATGCGACGTATGGGTGATAAGGGAGGACATAGAGGCGGCCAAGCAGATAATAATGTTCAACATAATGGAGAACTACAAGTTCTTCTCTATGATAACCGACCCAGACTTCGTCAAGATATGGAACAGGCTGTCACACATGCTTGAGAACCACGGCGTAATAGAGGTAAAGAAGCTGTCACGATACCT
>QMWY01000271.1 GCA_003661865.1 Thermoprotei archaeon | reverse complement strand
GAGAATGTGAGGAGGGCCACATCAACCTTCGTACCCCTCCTCAGAGCCGCTAGAGCCCCGAGAGCGATCCCTATGGCTATGGCAAGCACAACCGAAGTGCCCACAAGGATCAGCGTGTTGATCAGCCTGTAGCCGAATATCATCTCAACCACGGGCTTGCCCGTGTGGAAGGAGTATCCGAACTCTCCCAGGAAGAAATTCTTTATGTAGTAGAAGTACTGGAGCCATAGGGGCTTATCAAGCCCTAGCTGCTGCCTCAGCAGCTGACGGGTCTCGGGAGGTATGCGGGGGTTTAGGAGCAGGATAGCTGTTGGGTCCCCAGGCATCACTCTGAAGAGGAAGAAGCCCACGGTTATCAGTATGAAGAATGTCGCTATGGTCTGCAGACCCCTTCGTACAGCATACTCCTTTAGGCCCAACTACCCCACCCTCTAAGGAGCGGACCCGGGTTAGGGTGTACATGTAGTTGCTATGGGGCCAGGGTGTAAAAATTGTTGAGGTGAGGAAGGGGTTGTGCGATAGACGCCCTACCTTCTCTTTATCGCGTACCCTATCGCTATACCGACTATGAGCAGAACAATCCCTATACCAACAGCAACACCCCAGTTGGTCTCGGTCCTAACCACGGTTCTCTCAACAGTTGTTGCTACGGTAGCTATCCTCTCAACGGTCGTTGTCAGCGTTACGGTCTTCTCAACAGTCTTGGTAACCGTAGCCGTGGGACCGGGGGTGGGCTTTGGAGTAGTTGGCGTTGTTGCCGGGGTTGTGGTCGCGGGCTTCTTCAGCTTGGTTATGGGTATAACGGGCTTCTCTCCCTTGAAGTTGGCGTTTATCAGGGTCCAGTAGTTGAGGGCACCTCCGGTCATTAGTACCACTCCGCTTAGCTCAGCCCTATAGACCTGCATCCAGTACCTGACGTAGAGAGGTATGAGGGGTAGCTGGTCGGCGAGTATCTCCTGCATCTTGTAGTACATCTCTGCCCTCTTGTTCTCATCGATGGTGTTCTCGGCCTCCCTCAGAAGCTTCTCGAAGGTGTCGTTGATGAAGCCCCACGGGTTGTTGCCTCCGGGCTTGTACTGATCCTTGACATAATAGCTACTGTAGTACCACGGGGCGAAGTTGGCGTCGTTCTCTATTATGTAGAGCTGGAACTTGTGCTCGTTATAGACAAGGTCTATTAAGGTGTCGAAGTCCACGGGCCTGTTAACGAGCTTTATCCCTGCCTTCTTGAACCACTCAACCATGAAGTCCCCGATCCTGACCCTCACCGGGTCGTAGCTGGGGGTCAGTATGGTCAGTGTGAAGTCCTTGCCATCGGGGGTCTCCCTCCACCCATCGCCATCTATGTCCTTGAACCCCGCCTTGTCGAGCAGCTCCTTAGCCTTCTCTATGTTGAGGTGGTCGTACTCAGGCACGTTCATGTTGACCCACTTCTTGTACCCGGGGTGTATGTAGGTGTAGATGGGCTCTCCATAGCCCAGCATGAGGACCTTGACTATCTTCTCCCTATCTATCAGGTACGCAATGGCCTTCCTAACCAGCGGGTTCTTCAGAATCGGGTCCTTCATGTTGATGCCTATGTACCCTATGTATACGTCGGGGGCCTTGGGCAGCACTATATCGGGGTTCTTCTCCGCCTCCTTGATAACAGCGTAGGGGACCGTCCACACCATTATGTGGGCCTCGCCCTTCTTCACAGCTAGGTACTGCGCATCAGGCTTGGCGTAGACCTTGTATATCAGCTTATCAACCCTTGGGAACCCCTTCTTGAAGTACAGGGGGTTCTTGACCATCTCCAGCAGCTCACCCTCCTTCCACCTAGCCAGTATGAACGGGCCGTTGCCCACCCTTAGGTGGTGGTACTTCTCAACGAAGGCCTCGACCTTAGAGGCTATCTCCGGGGGCTCGTTCTTCTTTATGAGCTCCAGAACCTTTGCGACGTGGTCCGGGTTCATCGGGTTGAACTTCTCGGGGTCCTTGAAGAGCTGCGGTACGTACTTCCAGATGTGCTCGGGTACGAAGAGAGCCATGCCGAACCTGTTCTTGAACCACACATAGGGCTTCTTGAGGTATATCTTTATGGTGTAATCGTCTAGTATCTCGTACCTATCCACCATCTCGACATCGGGGTACCTCGACGGGAACTTGTACTTCTTGTAGAAGTCTATGCTGAACGCTATGTCCCTAACCGTGAACTTAACGCCGTCGTGCCAGTACACGTTGTCCAGTATATGTATGAGCCACACCTTGCCGTCTGGGCTAACCTCGTAGTAGTCGCATATCCAGGGCTTCGGCTCCAGGTCGGGGCCCTGCTCAAATAAGCTGTCAAACGTGGCTATATTCAGCCACCAGTCGTACCACGTCTCCGACCTCAACGGGTTCGGGTTCTTGATGTACTTCATCTGCGCTACGATCAGCACCTGCTCGCCCTGTGCAAACACGGAGGCTGCGGGTGCCGCTATAGCTATGAGAATGGCTGCCATGACCAGTATGGGGAGCAGCCGCATGCACAACACCTTACTCGTTTATGTAGAGCATGACATGGGTATATAACCTTTCTCCGCCACCTCTGCTATAAGCT
>QMWY01000270.1 GCA_003661865.1 Thermoprotei archaeon | reverse complement strand
GGTCTAGGTTCCTGCTCCAGTATGTTGGGAAGCCCTCAACAGCAACCTCGAATCTCTCGATGCCGCTGAGCTGGGATAGGTAGTTCCCGATTACCCTTGGCAGGTCCTCTGCGGCGCCACTGCTCAACCAGCCGTACCCCGCAGACCCGTAGCGCTACCTTATCGTTACTGTGGAACTCCAGCGGCTTCTCCGCATCGGTGCGGGGTACGAGCGATATCCTTACGCGGGCGTTGGGATTGCGCTTCTGCAGCGCCTTCTGGATTACGTAGGCAGCTATGAAGCTCTCTGGCGATAGCGTGAACTTCACACCCTTCCTCCCTAGGAGTATCGCCACGGGTTTGAAGATGCTGTCGTACACCTTTATGACGTAGGTGTTGCCAGAGGCCTCAGCCTCCTTAGGCACCTCAACCTCCACCTTCTCGCTGATGCCCAGCTGCTTAAAGACCCTCGGTATGACGTTCGCTATATCCTCGACCTCGCCGAGCTCAAAACCTATGTCCTTCAGCATATCGTCTATGAGGCCCGTCGCCTTCCTCAGTGTCAGCTGCGTAAGGGCGGCACTACCCGTCCCCAAGGTCTTGGACAGCGCCAGCTGGTAGATCGCTACTATGAGGTTCACTACCCCCGTCGGGATCTCCTTCTTCTCACTCAACGTGAAGCGCCCCTGCGCCGCCACCCCCCATCACCGGGGGTCAGAGCGCAGCTCTTATCCTAGGAGCCTGCTTCTTCATCTCATACCTGAGCCTGCCTAGCACTGCATTCCTATCGGCCACTAGCGCCAGCACGCTGTCCCCGAGATCCATCACTAGCACTATGCTCCCCGTGAATTCCATTGTGACGATCTCTGGCCTCCCTAGCTCCAGCTCCTTACCCATGGACTCCGTAGCACCTATAGCAGCTGTTATCATAGCCGCCAAGGCGTCGGGGTTGAACGCTCCCGCTGTTGTTATGGACTCTATCACGAAACCATCCTTGCTTATCACAAACACCCCCTAGGCTCCGGGAAGCCGGGATAGGTCTGTTATGGCTCGTTTAAGGGGTGTAACCTCTGCCAAGGGGACCACTAGTCGGAGATTCAATTAGCATTGTACAACTAATTAAACTTCTCGTTAATCCAGAACCGGTTCTGTAAACTATGTAATAGTAATGCATATATAGAAAAGGTTCTATTGCTTATAGGTAGATGCTGTCCAGCTACAGTTACCAGCAGGATCACTTGCATGAACTATACGCTTAGATCTTCAGGGAGTAGGTACGCCATGATCAGAGCTCTATCATTGCTCCTTGACTCCTCAGCTTTGCTTCCCTCACTGCTAAGTAGTTCAAGGCGTCCCTACCCGTAACAATATTGCCATCTCTAATCATGATCCCAAGCCCTTGACCTTCCTTGACTAATAACCATACATCGAGCCTAGAGGTTCTAGCGTGTATAGCCATGTTGCGCGCGTTCTTGACCAGTTTCATAAGTTCCTTAAGTAATGTTTTGGAAGGGGTTCTGTAAACTGCATAGCTCTTATTGCCGATCATCAGCCGTGAGAGGAATACGGGGTCCTTAAGCATCTCCGAGAGCTCCTCATCAACGCTAATGGTCTCGCTGGACCTGGTTCTATCGGTGCCTTCAGCAACAGGAGGGGCTCTGCCACTGCGTCTTTATGATGTTAGGGCGTTCATAAGTTCTGTCACGCTCATGAATATCATGTACCCCCTACTAAGCCCCTGAACGGCTGCACGGCTCTCGATGACCTCTCTATCAACATCGTACTGGTAGCTGTTAAGGCTGTAGACCTCATAGTAGGCCTCATGAGACTTCTCGATGGTCTCGCTAAGCCCCTCTATGTTAACTGCTATTAGGTCACCGCTCTTGGTAGCAGTAATCAGGGCCTGAGTACCGTTGATGTATATTATATAGACAGTATCCTGGTTGTAGGGCATTACGTGGAGCCATATTATAGCTCCAGTTGATTCGGATACCTCGTTTAGCCTAGCGATCTTGTCGAGAAGCTCCTTGAGGCTGAATATCCTTCCAACCTCTACGAACTCCCCCTTGAGGTTATGTAGCACCCGTATCCACCCTCCGAACACTAGGCTTGGTATTTCTAGGAGCCGAATCTATATATCTGTTGTACGCTAGGGTTCTGCAGTCGCCAAGACATCTCCGGATGCAGATATAAGCTTTTATCAGCCATTAGCCTAGGCAATGGGGAGCCCGTTTATAAGCCCGATTGCGCTGTAGGCAACAACGGGTTTAAACATGGATATGGTTACACCTAGGCGTAGGGCTGCCCTATCTCTTGCACTTGCGCTGCTCCTGCTCTCTGCAACTGCTGTTGTTATAACCATGCATAGGTATACGGATAGAGCGGCTGGCAGGGGTGTAGAGGTGGTCGTTAGGAATGGGTATGTAGAGCTCCCCCTTCCCAGACCTATCAGCGGCGTCTACCTAGAGGAGGCTATCCTGCGTAGGCGTAGCATACGTGAGTACCGCGGTGAGCCGCTGAGCATCGAGCAACTCTCGCTGTTACTGTGGGCGGCACAGGGGATTACGGATATGCGCTATCTATTCCGCGCGTCCCCCAGCGCTGGGGCAACGTACCCGCTGGAGATC
>QMWY01000269.1 GCA_003661865.1 Thermoprotei archaeon | reverse complement strand
TTCCTACAGGGGTCTACGGGGTCTACAACAACCAGGGGGCTATCCCGGAACACCTCTAGGCATCTATGTTCAGACCCGTAGAACCCCTCGATATCTATGCAGGTTCGGTAAGGTTTCCAGCTTAGTGAGCCCTTCAGGACATCGATGAAGGTGCCGTAGTGTATGACCAGCAGCTCTGCTAAGTAGCCCGAAAACCCCTTGATCTTGAGTTCGGCACCGTATATCCCAAGCCCCTTAAGGAACGATTTGAGGAGCAGTACTTCACGCCTCTTAGACGGGCTAAGCTTCCTCAATACGTATTCTGTATGTAGAGGTGTCCTATCGACAGCTGTAGTCGCCTCTATAGCGCCTCCACGTATCATGGGTTTTAGCGCTGGTACTATATTCACCTCAACGCCGTCTAGGAGCAGCACGAGGTATGGATGCTCTGCATACTCCATATAGCTGGGTATATCGCTTAAGCACTCCCTAACACGCTCTACGAAATCCTTGAATAGCTCCCTGTAACGCTCCGGGTCTACGCACTGCCTAGAGAAGAGCACGAATACGTCTAGGTCAGATTCCCCCCTAAGGTTTGTTCCTTTAGCGACGGAACCTTGCAACGATATATCGATGCAGCTACTGGGCAGGTAGTCCCTCAAACAGCTCCGTAGCCTCGTAGCTACGATGTGGTAGCGCCTTAGAAGATCCTCAACCTCTTCTCGGCTCGGTGTTATAGAGCGCAGCACTTCCCTAACGATCTCGTCTACGCTACCCTCAGCCATTTCTACGAGCCCGCCTCATTCCCCACGGCTTAGCTCAACTTCATATATATCGTGGTATATAGGTCCGCGCGGCGTTAGTATACTCCTCTTGAGCTTAATAGAGGTCACGGGGGTTGTTCCGAAATCCTCATCCTGGAGCTGTAGTAGAAGCTGGGAAAGCATCGCCGCTGCTCTTGGGTTCTTAACCCGAGCAAGGGTTATGTGGGGCGAGAAGCCGTGCTGATCGGGCTTTACATCCCTTAGCCTATGCTTCACGATTGCGCGGTCGACAATCGATCTTATCATCCGTAACTTATCAGCACCCTCAGCAACCCCCGCCCATACGACACGGGGTCGTGAAGGGCTTGGAAATGCGCCTACCCCTCGAACCCTCATAACGAAGCTCTCGATGCTCGACAGCCCTGCGAGGATCCTCTTCATCTCAGATATCGTCCCTTCGGATACCTCGCCTAGGAACCTTATAGTCAGGTGTATATTCTCGTCCTCTACGGGCTTCACCCCTCCGACACCAGCGATGGCATCCCTAACCCTTATGAGTTTTCGCAGCACCTCAGGATTCTCGATCTCAACCGCTATGAATGCGCGGATCACCTTCAACTACACCAGTTCGGTAGAGTTAAGCAAGGCGGGTAAAATACAGTGTTAGAGAAGTCTGCTGGGGTAATGCTATGCACAAGAGGTTCCTCTCTAAAAAGGAGCGTAGGGAGCTATCCAGAACTATAGGAATTTCTGAGGTATCGGAGATCCTACGGGATAGTGATGAGGTTGTCCTGCTAAGCTATGACCGCTTTTCGCTCTACGTAGCTGATGGGAAGCCCGTCCTCTTCGAGTTACGGGGGGTGCTCTACCCAACGCTCTACATACTGAACGTGCTTCTCAACCAGGGTAGAGAGGTATCTATCCCATACGTAGTGGTCGACGAGGGGGCTGTTAACCCCCTTATCAATGGTGCAGATGTAATGGCTCCCGGGATATCTAGAATAGCGAGACCCTTTAGCAAGGGCGAGGTAGTGGCCGTTATGCATCCAAGCGGCAGGTACTTCATAGTGGTCGGCCATGCCCTTATGGACTCTAGGGATGTTGAGAGCGTTAAACGTGGTAAGGCCATAAAGAATGTTCATAGGCTCAACGATAAGATCTGGCAGATCTCGCTCGATATAGTCAGGAAGGGGGTGTAGTTAGGCTTAGGTATGCATGATCATCAACAACCTCTATCACTATCACGGTGTCGGCATTGCGTTCTACAAAGCCCAGCCCTAGCCTCTCTAACGCCTCACCTACGTATAGGGTCAGCGATGTGCATGAATCTATATACCACCCACGCTTACGGCACTCGATGCGGAACCTACGTGGAAAGCCGCATAGTCGCGTATACACAAGCTCAAGTACAGCCTTGATTACCGCTTCGTAACTAGCTGCTGTAGCTATGTGAATGGGCAGTACCTTTTTAGAGAAGGCTGAGAGCTGCCTAACCCTTCTAACAAGCTCATCAGGGCTACGGCAGCCAAGTATGACCACATAGCCCTTCTTACGGTAGACCCTAGCCCTTACACAACGATCGTAGGGGTACAGGAGGTTCAGCACCTCTTCAGCGGCTAAGGCTTCCTGACCCGTACGTGTGGTTATGAAGAGCCGCGGCTCAGCACCCTTAACAGCGTTCATCCCCGCGATCACCACGCTCGTGCATCATCACGGCCTTGCAACACAATTCAACATTTATAAAGCCCTCTATAGGCTATATGTTGTAATGGCTGGTGCGGGGGTGCCCGAGCCAGGTCAAAGGGGTCGGGCTTAGGACCCGATGGCGTAGGCCTGCGTGGGTTCAAATCCCACCCCCCGCACCA
>QMWY01000268.1 GCA_003661865.1 Thermoprotei archaeon | reverse complement strand
GGAATCGAGGGCGTCTAGGCTCTTAACGGGCTGGATAAGCATGTTATTCACGTAGACGTAGATGGGGCTCCTGGAAACCCTTATAGCCATCGTAACGACATCGCCGCACCCATCCAGGGAGAACAGCATACCGCCGTTCTCGATGAACGTGGCCCCCGCAACCACCGCGCCCCTAACGTACTGGAAGCTCGCCCACGTATACCCCTGCAGAACCCGGGACCACATGTAGAGCCCTAGGGCAGTGCTCGACTGGGTCTCAACATTGGTCTCCGACGCCCCATCCCACGTAAGCTCCCACGCCTCATCGGATAGGAGCCTCATTATCCTCGAGAGCGAGACCAGGGTCTTGTTGTCGAGGGCGTAGCGTATGTCCACAGCAGCGAGCCTTGCCGCTGCCTGTAGGAAGTACCCCTGCGCAAAGGGCTCCTTCTCATCCATGTAGCCCCTATACCACGGATGGCTGGGATCGGTGAAGCGGTAGTAGTACCACCTACCAGAGGACGGGTCGTACCTAAACCAGTGGGTCCATAGGTACTCTATCGCCTCGAGGTACCTGCCGTCCCCCGTGTGGAGGTACAGCTCCACCAGGGCATGCATGGCCTCCGCATTGACATCGAGATACGTTCCCGAGCCTATCGGAGGCGGGATATCTAGGAAACCACCATCCCTTGGATCGCTCGGGTCCCTGATCTGCGAAGCGAGTACGGTCTCAGCGGCTCTCCTAGCAATGCTCAACCACTCCGGGTTACGCGTATAGTCGTAGAGCTTCAGGCAGGCCAGTATGAAGTTCGAAAGGGTCCTGGTAGACACGGTGTAGTTCCACTCCGCAAAGACCTCGTTAACGCTCCTCAGAAGGGCCTCGGCGAAGCTCAGGGCATTGGAGTAGTGCGCAGCAGTGACTATACCGCCCATAGCGAAGCCCTTGAATACACCCGTACCCGTGTTCACCGCGAAGCTGATGTCGTGATGCTTGAAGCTGTCCACGTTCCTAAAGATGTAGTCGTAGACGCTCCACATCTCGGGGGCGAAGCTCGATATCGGGACAATTCTAAAGGTTATGGTCCTGGAGCCCCCAGAGGGTATATCGCCTAGGTGGAACCTCATCTTGAACCACATGAAGTACCATGTGTAGTCGGGCCACTGCCGCGTGTTGTACACCCAGAGATCAACATCGCTCCTCCCGCCGGGGAACACCACCGCTATAGCCCTCAGCATCCCTATGGACCGGTTGACGTACAAGACGAAGTAGTCCACGGGATCACCCGCCGTGGCGAACCACTGCTCCGTACCGTTGGCCACGTCGAAGACCCAGCTACCGCCTTTCGAAACCCAGATAAACTTGTACTGAATCCTATCCAGGGCATCGAGAGCCAGGGTAACCATAACGTCGTAGGCGGTCTCATTCATGCTGTTGCGAACCGTGAGAACAGCGTCTATCCACGGGGCGTCCCTCTCTAGGCACAGCCTAACCTCGTAGGTCAGGTTACCATCGCTCATAACCCTGTAGACACAGCCATCCGACGAGACCCCGCAGCCCTGAAGATAGGGTGACTGATCCCATATACCGTGGTAGTCGTTCTCGCTGAGCACGGTCTGCGTCGTGCACACAGTCTCCGTGGTGTTGGTCTCGGGGTTAGTGGTATTGGTACACACGGTCACGTTGATCGGGTACCTGTACCACACCTCCCAGGACCTTAGGTAGCCCACCTCCCAGATCTTCCTATCGTAGAGATCGTTGTAGAGAACTAACAACCTCTTCCAGTTGGAGTCTGGGTGGACGCCGCATACATCGCCGCCTATGTTCACGATGAGGTTCCTGACCTCGATATCACCGTCGCCCGGATCGGAATCATCTACAAGCACGGGTCCATCGGAGACGTACCTAGTCATCGGGTAGACAACGTCCCCCAGCTCGATCGCTAGGTACTGCCTATAGCCCTGGAACACTTTGAGAATGATGCTCCTCGCTTCATCGGCTAGCGGAGTACGCTCCTCAACGAGCGGTGCGAGAAGCTGAAGAGCCTCACCCTGCTCAGTATTCCAATACCATCTCTGGCCCTCGAACGTCCCCCACGTCTCCCTGAACAGGCCTAGGCTAGAGTCGTAGAGCCTATCCATGAGAACCCCACCCATCTTGATCCAGAGCTCGCCAGCGCTGTTGCCTAGATCAATGAACCTCTCGGGGTGTACGAAATCTCCTACAGCCGCATGCACAGCCATTGAGATGAGGACGAGCACCATCAATGAATACAATAGCCGACGCATCCCCCCACCCTATCTACGGGGGCTTAAATCATTAGTAGGAGGAGCTCCGCCGCAGCTATGGGCAGCATAACCACCGCCGTAGTTAGGAGGAGCGAGGCCCACCTAGGGAGCCTTGGCAGGTATGCGTAGATCACGAGAAGGGCTACGGGTATACATACCGCCAACAGCTTCCACGAAAGCACGAATACCAGCCCCGAGAAGAGGAACCTGTAGGCCAGGTACACGCTACGCAGGAAATCCCACCCGAAGACAAGCGCGCCGATAACAGCCGAGATCGGGGCCGATAAGAGAGCCCCGAGAATGCCGCCCACCACGAAAAGCTCCTTACTCCTCAACCCGGAGCCCCGCGGTATAACAAGGTAAAAAG
>QMWY01000267.1 GCA_003661865.1 Thermoprotei archaeon | reverse complement strand
CGTTACACCAGTCCTAACAGGACCCCTGCCCGGTACGAGCCTGCCCTCACCCCTGATAAGGGTTACATGCCCAACCCTAACATCCTTAACATCAGTTATGGAGTTCCTTGGACCAGGAGGCAGCACCCAGTACCTAGGAGATATGCCTGTATCCCTAAACCTAGGCATCCACAGCCCCAAGCCCTTTAGACCACGCTTCAAGATAAGCATAGTCTTTAAGCGACCCCTGCATAAGGAATGCCTATAACTTGCTAAAACTTCCTGGGTGGAAAGAATTGCTTCTCTATCTATAAATGCCCTAGGCATGCCGAACTGGATGGCAAAACATAGGAGGTCGGCCAATCATATTGTTAAGCCTAGTAAGCTTTGCTAACCTAGGCTACAGAAGCCTATGAGTGGCATCCTAATCAGCACCTTCAAAATGTTCAGCATTAGCGTAATGTCAGCTGGCTATGCTATCCGCGCGTAGTTTCTCATCGGCGAAGTCAGACATGATCATGGTGCTTATGATGCACGAACCTAAGCTTTATGGAGCAGTAAAGAAAGATGGTGATAGGGCTAACAGCCTGCAGATAAGAAGGGATAAAGGAGAAGATAACAAGGGCTCTACTGTAGCGCTGGAAAGTAGTGTAAGGCTAAAGGTATAGATGTTAGGATTTTATGCCGTTCGCAGGTAGTATTTCTTAGCTGCGTTCTGGGTGAGCATATGGTAGACACCTATACGAGATTTAGGGATATGGTGTTCGAGCTCATAGACCGCGTCGTTAAGGAGGAAAGCGAGAACTTGGAGAAGGCGGCAGACTTGGTGGTAGAGGCGTTTCTAAACAATGGCTTCCTCTATGTCTTCGGGACGGGGCACTCAATGATTATAGCGCTGGAGCTCTTTTACCGTGCTGGAGGTCTCGTTAGGGTTTACCCACTGCTAGACCTATCATTATCCCCGTTTACCGGCGCTATTAGAAGTACAGCCCTTGAGAGGATGATGGGGTATGCTAAGGCAATACTAGACTCCATACCTATTAAGAAAGGCTCGGTGATTATGATCGTCAGCGCATCGGGTAAGAACGCGGTGCCCGTTGAGATGGCTATGGAGGCTAGGAAGCGGGGGCTCAAGGTCATAGCCCTTACATCTGTTGAGTACTCGAAGAGCGTGCCTCCGGAGAACCCGTGGGGTAAGAGGCTTTTCGAGGTTGCGGATGTGGTTATAGATAACAAGGTTCCGAGGGGCGACGCGATCTACAGGGTCGAGGGGTTTGAACAGCTGGTGACGCCGGTATCCACAATAGTCAACGCCTTCATAGCTCAGGCGATCGTTGCTAGGGTTGTTGAGAAGCTTGTTGAGCGCGGCGTCGTGCCAGAGGTGTGGATGAGCGCTAACGTGCCCGGTGGTAGGGAGAGGAACGCTAGGTTCGTCGAGAAGTACTTGACGCTGATAAAGCCCCTCTAAACGACCCTTTTCCATCCGTACCTAGGGCTGCTTGGGTGGGATGGTGTCTGTGGATTTCCCAGAGGTTCTAGACGATATGATAGAGGTGGGTGTAAAGGACTCTACATGGAAGGATGCTGTTCAGGTCGCCGGCAGGCTCCTGAGCAGGGGTTGCTTAGCAGCAGGAGTTCATAGAGGTTCTGAAGAGAGCTAAAAGTCCAAGCGTTATTGAGTAAGCTGCGAGAAGCTAAGACAGCATCATTCACCTAAGAGTAGCGGGTTAAAGGTTTTTGGATTCTTTAATGGTCTCCAATGAGCTTCCTCACAGTTTTGGAAGCAGCTCTCAGAGATTCAGGAGCTGCCAAGCTCTATTATTCACCTTGACAAGTTCTGTAGAGCTTCCTCAGACAATATGCGCTACCTTAAAACAACTCTAACTCTTGTATAAGCTCCGGTGTTCGGCGAAACCTTGATCAAAGCCCTTACATCATCCCCGTAACCTCGCCTTCATCTAGTCCCTGACCTCAACTAGGATCTTGTCGCCGTATCGACTCCTAGCGCAAGCACCTGCAGAATGTTCTTGGCGTCCGCCTCCCTGCCACCCTTAACGATCCTGATCTCCGATCTGAACTTGCGGCACGTATCTACGAACACCGCGGCAGGTCTTGCGTGGAGCCCGGAGCGGTTGGTGATCCTGATCCTCAGCTCCTTCAACCACACCACCCTCTCGGAGCATCTCTGCCGAAGAGGGTATTCACCTCATCGGGTATCACAGCTAATTAGCGTTGGTACCGCACCCATTAGCGGGAAGCGGGAGTTGGTCAAGGTCAGGGACCTGGTTCTGGCAGCAGTCCTCGCAGGGGCGGATACTGTTGATGAGATAGCCGAGGCGCTGAGGATGGATAGGGACGCTGCTGAGAAGCTCGTCCGCAGCCTCATGGCGGAGGGGCTCCTAGTCGAGGAGGAGAGGGGGTTCTGGATCTTCAGGAGGAGGGTTCTACGGCTGACTGAGAAAGGTGTTGAGGTTGCGCAGAGGGCCCTGGAGGAGCTCAAGAGGGTTGCCGAGGATGTCAGGAGGAGGGTTGTTGAGGCGCGGGGTGAGGAGTTAGCCGATGTTCTCCAGCCCTACGCAGCCCTACTCCCATTCATGGCGTACCTGGGTCTGCTAGACGCGGCCCTGCTATCGCTGCCCCTAGTACTCGGCTTCGAGGCTCTGGG
>QMWY01000266.1 GCA_003661865.1 Thermoprotei archaeon | reverse complement strand
GGAAGCCCTGTTTATCTCATCAGCAAGCAGGATATTGGTGAATATAGGACCCTTTCTAACGCTGAACTCACCCGTCTTAGGATTGAAAACCATGGTCCCTATGATGTCGGCGGGGAGGAGGTCGGGGGTCATCTGGATCCTCCTGAAGTCCAGATCAAGGAGCTTGGCTAGCGCCTTAGCCATCGTGGTCTTCGCTACCCCAGGAACCCCTTCAAGCAGTGCGTGGCCCTGCGCGATCAGGCATGCCGCTAGCAGCTTCAGCTCCCGCTCCTTCTCTATGAGTATCCCGCCCCTGATCAGCCTCTCCTCAATTGCTTTGAATAGGGACAAAGCGCTCTTCCCTGATGAGTTAGTGTAGCCGCCCTAGGTAATAAGCGGTGTAGGGCACGGCCGCCTTAAGCCCGCTCTCCTCTCATCTGCTTTAAGCGTTTTTACATGGCTGTGCTAATATTCACGGGGTTATGCTAAGAAGTGTTTATTAGAGGTACGCGAAAAACCTATCCATGGGTTATGTAAAATGGCCCTGCGCGGAGCAACCCTGATAGCCCTGATCGCAGCCGCGATCATAGTGGTGGGGGTCGTAGCAGGCGTAGCAATGATGCTCCCCGGTGGCGGCGGTACCAAGCCCGAGGCGTCCGAGAGCTACAAGCCTCCTGAGAAGATCAGGGCTGCCTGGATCTACGTAGGGCCTGTAGGCGACTACGGCTGGACCTACATGCACGAGGTTGGTAGGAGGGTTGTGGCGAACCTGTTCAAGGACTGGCTCGAGACAACATACGTCGAGTCGGTTACGAAGGAGAAGGTGAGCGAGGTTATCGATGAGCTCGTCAAGAAGGGCTACAACGTGATCTTCACAACGAGCTTCGAGTTCATGGACCCGACCTACGAGAAGGCTATGGAGTACAAGGACGTAATGTTCTTCCACTGCTCTGGCTACAAGAGAGCTCCGAACATGGCCACCTACTTCGCCGACCTGTATCAGGTGTACTACCTCAACGGCCTGATCGCGGGCGCCCTTACCAAGACCGGTAGGATAGGGTACGTAGCAGCCCACACGATACCCGAGGTGGTTAGGCATATCAACGCCTTCGCCATAGGCGCCAAGGAGGTGGGAGAACAACTCGGCAAGAACATCACGGTCTATGTCATTGAAATAGGTGAGTGGATCGCTCCCGAGAAGGCTAGGGAGGCTGCGAGAACCCTTGTGGAGGAGTACGGGGTCGATGTTATAGCGTTCACCGAGGACTCTCCCGCAGTGGTTCAGTACGCAGAGGAGCTCTACAAGCGCACGGGGAAGAGGGTCTGGGTCTTCAGCCACTACAGCCCTATGTACGAGTTCGGCCCCGATGTTGTAGCGAGCGGCCAGCTGGTTAGGTGGGAGGCGATCTACGCCGATATACTGTCCAAGATCAAGGCGGGTGTGTACAGGCCTAGGAACCTCGAGAACGTGGACTACTGGTACCTGCTGAACACAGGTGCGGTCGAGCTGGGGGCCTACATATACAAGAACGGCAGCGTCATGATGATCAACCCCAAGGTGGTGCCGATCCTGAAGAAGATCATGGTCAAGGACAAGGTCACGGGTAGAGAGATGAGCGTCTACGACCTAGTGATGCTGAGGTACCGCCAGATGAAGGAGGCTCCGCTGCTCCAGGCGCTTCAGCAGCTGGCGCCGACCCATAGGTACGAGAACCTGCCCGCCGTGGAGACGGGGGCTAAGCACGTTCCGAAGCAGTACGTGGCGGCACCATTCGACCCATTCACCGGGCCTCTAGACGGCTACAAGAAGGACAACCCGAGCGAGAAGGTGCACATACCGGCAGGGGTTAGGCTGAGCCACGACGACCTGTGGAACATGGACTGGTTCGTGAACTGGGTCGTGTACATGGGGAAGAAGTGAGGCTGCCGCGGCATGCCCCGGATCCACGAGCTCAATACGTTTTTCATCCCCCAAACCCTAGCTCTACCCCCGTAGAGCGGTGCTGCGAGGGGTTCTCAGGTGGGGATGGCAGGAGCTGGTGAGCAGGTACCCGTTGTTTCCGTACGAGGCGTAACCAAGAGGTTCCCCGGGGTTGTTGCACTGGATAGGGTTTCGCTGGAGGTGCTCCCCGGCGAGATCCACGCCGTTCTTGGGGAGAACGGCGCCGGGAAGTCCACCCTGGCCAAGATCCTCTATGGGGTCTACACCCCCGACGAGGGCGAGATCCTCGTTGAGGGGAGGAGGGTTGCGCTGGCGTCGCCCCGCGACGCCATGAGGGCTGGGATAGCCATGGTTAGCCAGAGGCCCCAGCTCGTTGAGGAGCTGAGCGTCGCTGAGAACATAGCCCTAAGCCTAGAGGACCTCGGGGCGTTCTCCTCCATGGGGCGCATCGTGGAGTACTCCCAGAGGTTCGTGGAGAAGTTCGGGCTCGGTATCGATGTTGAGAAGCCCGTGTGGACCCTGGGCTACACCCAGAGGCAGATGGTGGAGCTCCTCAAAGCGCTGGTCGTGGGGGCGAGGCTCGTCATACTCGATGAAGCGACCACCTACCTCCCCAAGGCGGTTAGGGCCAAGCTCTACGGGATCCTCAGGAGCCTCAGGCTTGAGGGCCGGGGGATACTGTTCATAACGCACAAGATCGGAGAGGCGCTCGACCTAGCGGATAGGATAACCGTG
>QMWY01000265.1 GCA_003661865.1 Thermoprotei archaeon | reverse complement strand
GTCGCCTAGTCCCGGCCGATACACATCACGGCTCACAGCCATCCTCTCCTCTTCACAGGCACTCCTCACAACCACGTCTGCGAGGTCCTCAAGCCCTAGCTCCCTACCGGGACCCACCACCCCTTCGAGACGGCTTCTCACAGCACCCCCTACCCAGTACCCTATGCTGCGGTACCTGCGGCCCCGAATAAGCGTTGAGACCTCATCGCCAAGCCTAGCGACCTCCGCATCCACGGACCCGTTGCCAAGCTCCCTAATCACGAGCTGCACCTCTAGGCATAGGCGTTGCCAGGTTCTTAACGTGGCCCTACGTGACTCCTCATGTGACATAACCTTAATACTCTTGGTGTTGCCCTAGGTAAGGGGACGGCCTTGAAGTTCAAGAGGATCTCGCGGAACTCGGGGCTAAAGGTATCGGCCATATCCCTGGGTATGTGGCACCTCCCACGGCTGCCCGAGAAGGACGAGGCGGGGGCGTACAAGATAGATGTAGATGAGGTTCGTAGGGTCTTCCGCTACGCATACGACCACGGCGTGATATTCATAGACACAGCCAATAGGTACCACGGCGGCATATCCCCTGTACCGCTGACGCATGTGGGCTACGCCGAGAAGATCCTCGGAAAGGTTATCAAGGAGCTCGGGCTCGACCGCGAGGAGCTGGTCATAGCAACGAAGGTTAGGGGTAGGATGTCTACTGGGCCCAACGGAGAGGGGCTCAGCAGGAAGCACATCATGTGGCAGATCAGGGAGAGCCTTAGGAGGATGCAGCTGGACTACGTAGACATATACTACGCCCACTGGTACGACCCCGACACCCCAAAGGAGGAGACCATGAGCACCTTCAACGACCTAGTGAGGATGGGGCTCGTGAGGTACATAGGGATGAGCAACATACCCGGGTACCACCTCGTGGAGTACGTGAAGATCGCTGAGGAGAGGGGGTACGAGCCCATAGTTGTGCTCCAGTACAAATACAACCTGATGGAGAGGGACATAGAGCGCGACATAATACCGATCGCGCAGAGGTTCGGAATGGGCCTAGCGGTCTACTCACCCCTCGCAGGCGGGTTCCTAACGGGGAAGTACGTAGATCTCAAGGAGAGGAAGTGGGTGATCCCCGAGCTCTCCCGCGCAACCTACATGGAGAGCTTCGTTAAGAGGTACTTCACCAAGGAGAACCTAGAGCTGCTGATAGAGTTCATAGAGTTCGCCAAGGGCAAGGGGGTTACGCCGGCGCAGCTGGCCCTTGCATGGACGATCAACATGGAGAAGGTGTGGAACGTACCCATAATACCCATAATAAGCGTCTCGAAGCTCGGCCAGCTTGAAGAGGCGATCAGCGCCGTGGATATAGAGCTCAGCAGTGACGACCTGAAGTACCTGGATGAGCTTAGTAAGAAGGCGCGCTTCGGCGCCTAGGGAAAAATACGCTATCCTTTACCTTAACCTGAATGCACGCCTTTGCTACCCGACCAGCTCGAACACCACAGTTACCGTAGCCCTAACCTTGATGCCCTCCCCCGTCTCTACGGGTAGGGGCTGGGACCCGCCGTACTCCACTGTCTTTACTGTGGTGTACCTCACCGGTATGGGGGTCACGGCATAGCCGACGGATACGCTTATGGGCCTGCCCAGCGCCATCCCTAGAGCCTTGGCAACGGTCTCAGCCTTCTCCCTAGCGTTCACGGCTGCGGCCTCTAGCGCCTCAAGCTTAGCCTTCTTGAGCCTGTCCGGCGATGCCTCTAGGTACATCCCCTTCACCGTGGCGTTGCCCAGGTCAACAGCGGTGGCCACCGCCTTCCCGGCGGTGTCGATATCGGTAACCACTGTTAGGGCGTAGCTAGCGTAGTACCCGAGGAGCTGCTGCGACCCCTCCTTCCACCTGTAGCGCGGAGCTAGGGTTACGCCTGATGTGGTGATGGATACCACCCCCTCTAGGGATTTGAGGGCCTCTATGACCTTCTTAGCGCGGGTCACCACGTAGCTGTAGGCCTCCTCAGGGCTCTTGGCAAGCTCAGCGGTCTCTATAGCTATGGAGATCCTGACGCGGTCCGGCTCCACCGTGGCCACGCCCTCGCCTACCACGCTTATCACTGAGCGGTTACCAAAGCCCCACTCGACGTAGGCAGGGCTATGCACAGTACCTCTCGTACCCAGCTCCTCGCCGGGTAGCGCGCCACCCACAGCCCCAGTAAGCGTTGTTAAGGGCTGCTCACCCACGTTTAGAAGCGGCGCTATCGCCATCCCGAGTACGAGGGCTGCTACGACTGAGAGAGCTGTTGCTGTTAGCAAGACCGTTCTGCTCATGTGAACCACCTTCTCCTCGGGTGTCTATGGGCGCCGGATCTAGATATAGCGATGCTGTGGAACCCGGAGTTCTAGGGTGTGGAACGGGTGCGTACCGCCAGCCTACGGTTTATACGCCTTGACACCCACTACGCCCCGGGGTGCCACCCGTTGCTCCGTGAGAGAATGCTTAGGGCTGAGCGCCTCGTAGCGGTTGTAGCCATAGCGTTCCTGCTGCTGGGGCTTGTCGAGGCGGGGATCGCGAGTGGCATAGTTGTTGAGGAGGCGTGCAGCGAGCTAGAGAGCCTCGTTGAGAACGTCTCGTGGAGCAGGATATTCCTCAACAACCTGAGGGCCATGTCCCTAATGGC
>QMWY01000264.1 GCA_003661865.1 Thermoprotei archaeon | reverse complement strand
TGAGCGAAGGTTCGTAGGGTCTAACGGCGAGCGTGTTCACGGGCATGCCCACGAGGAGCGCAGTGACAGCGCTGTTACCCGCGATGAGGCACAGAGCTGTGCACTCCACGCTCTTAACAAGCTTTGCTATCAGCTCCTTAGTGCTACGGCTCAGCGCGGAGATCTCCTCGGGTTTCGCCACTAGACGGCTAAGCCTAGAGACGACATCGCGGCCGTACACCACCTGGGGATTAACAGTAGAACCCTCCTCGACAACCTTTCCCCTGCTATCTACGCGGATCCAGTCGACCACGGAAGTGCCCATGTCTACGAGCAGGATCTTCTCCCTACCTACGCAGCTACGCTCGATCGACCCAACAACCCCGAGCCCTTCAACATCGACAAGCACAGGGTCTTTGTAGCATGTCAGCGCCTCCGCGTACACTGTCATCCCGAGACCCCATTCTCTGGAAGGGTCGTAGAGCATGTAGATGGCCTTCTCCTTCCTGAGAGGCACCTCTATTGTTCTCTGGATGCTAATCTTCTCCCCGGCGATGTGCGGGGTCAGAATCTCGACCTCTACATCGCCGAGGATCTTGGTCTGGCACGCGAGCCTAAGCCCCTGCTCTACAACCCCGTGGAGAATTTCGTTGCCCGTAGGGGGCGTCGTACGCCCCTTTACGCGGACAAGGCACCTGCCGCAGAGACCCCTACCTCCGCAGGGAAGGGATATAATCCCGTGTTTGGCCAGCACATCGCCTAGGGTATCACCTGGGCGCGCCTCCAGAAACCCCCGGTTCCTGACATAGACCCTAACTCTCTTCGTCTCCACCCCCAGCACCTATCTTCCTGCTAGCCACCTCGCTGAGGATCCTAACCGCTTCAACAGCATTTCTGGCCCACGCATCAGCGCCGATCCCTCTAGCCAGCTGGGGTGTGGTGGCGGCACCGCCTATTATCACGAAGACCCTGCTGCGCAGCCCCCTCTTCTCGAGCTCCTCGATCACCTTCTTCATGTAGCTGGCGGTTGTTGTGAGCAGGGCGCTCATCCCCACGACATCAGCGTTGTACTTCTCAACAGCGTCGGCGAACTTCTCGGCGTCTACGTCGACCCCCAGGTCTATTACCTCGAACCCCGCCGCCTGCATCATCACCCCGACTATGTTCTTCCCTATGTCATGTATATCGCCCTTAACGGTGCCCAGCACAACACGCAGCCTCTTCCTGGAGGCTGTCTTCGAGGCTTCTTCCCTGAGAAGAGGCTCGAGCTTCTTCATGACGCTCTTGAATATCTCGGCGGCTTCCATAAGCTCTGCGACGAAGTACTCACCCTCTTCGAAGAGCCTGCCTATCTCCTCCATAGCCCTGGTCATGGGGCCCAGAACGATCTCGGTGGCCGTAGCCCCCCTGGAGAGGGCTTTGTTCACCGCCTCCTCTACACACTGCCTATCGAGCTCGACCAGGCACCTCACGATCTCTTCGTGTAGCTGCTCCTTCAAGGCTGTTCACTGTCAGGAGAGCTCTACGCGAACCTTAATGAGGTGTTCGCACCCTACACCATATTTGCTTTAATCTGGTTATCGCCCATCCTGAACACGGTGCCTAGGCTTGAAGCGTATACCCAGGACTCGCACCATCTACTCGTTTAGCCCCCGGCACCGCCCGGTGGAGACAGTTGCTCTGGGCGAAGCGGTGGTCTTCGAGACTGTTGACGCTCTCGGGGGGCAGGTGAAGGATGAGGGCACGCCTATAGATAGGATCGACTGGAGCAGGGTGAATCCCGCAACAGGTCCGGTGTTCGTTGAGAATGTGAGGCCGGGCGACACCCTGGTTGTGAAGATCAGGAGGATACGTGTGGAGCCCAGGAGCATCATAGTGGCGGTCCCAGGCTACGGGGTGCTTGGAGACGCGGAGTTCTCCCCAAGGTTGAAGATCCTGAGGATAGTGGACGGGGTCATGCTGTTCGAGGGTGTCGAGATCCCCCTGAAACCCATGATCGGTACCGTGGGCGTTGCGCCGGACGAGGGTGAGGTCGCCACAGGAGATCTTGGGAGGCACGGGGGTAACATGGATGCGGCTGTCGTAGGTGAGGAAGCGACGCTGTACCTACCCGTATTCGTCGAAGGAGCTCTCTTCGCCCTGGGCGATCTCCACGCTGTGCAAGGTGATGGTGAGGTGTGTGTAGCTGCTGCCGAGGTTGGCGGCGAGGTCGAGGTTGTGTTCGATGTTATACACGGGCGTAGGCCGGAGTGGCCCGTGGTCGAGTACGGCGATAGGATCGCGGTGCTCGTGGCGGGTGAAACCCTGGATAGCGCGGCGAGGGAGGCTACGAGGGTAGTCGTTAGGGGTATCATGAGGAGGTACTGCATGGATTTCGCCGAGGCCTACATGCTGGCGAGCCTAGTGCTCGACCTAAGGATAAACCAGGTGGTCGACCCCAAGAAGGGTATTCGCGCCGAGGTAGCGAAGAAGTTCCTGGACGTACATTCGCTACTCGGGTGAGGACCGGTGATAAGAGCTGTTGTGATAGGCTTTGGAAATGTTGGCAGGGCGATCCTCAGAGAGTTCAGGGCCCTGACACCACCCGGTCTGCAGCTGAAGTTCGTGGGGGCGGCTTCCTCCAGAGGAGGTACAGTGCTGAGATCCCAGGAGGAGTACGAGGAGCTTGAAAAGCTTGCTCACAGGGAC
>QMWY01000263.1 GCA_003661865.1 Thermoprotei archaeon | reverse complement strand
CGTGATAAGGAGGGCTACATAGACGTGGGTATAGAGACTGTGCATAGGTATCTAGAGGTATAGGGTACAGCCCCCTTGGTCTACGCCAAGCGCTACACCTTCGACGTAGAGCTACTAACAACCCTTAGAAGCACCGGGGCCAGGATCCCTCAAGATCCCTGTGCTCTACCCCATAAAGCTTGGGGCCGCTACGTGATCAGGCCACGCCTGATCCGGGGAATTACTCCTAGCGATAACCTATAGGCACCTCATCGAGGAGAGGCGCCTCAGAGCAGCGGGCCATGCCTAAGTTCCTCGAGTACTCCGTGAGAGCTCATCAGCGCGCTAAGCAGTGCTGTGTAGTGGGTAGCTATGGCTAGGCTGGTCAGGAGCATCTATGTAAAGGAGTTCAGGGGTATCAGGAGGCTGAGAGGGGAGGTCGAGCTCAGGAGCTTTAACGTCGTTATCGGTAGGAACAACGTTGGTAAGTCAGCGCTACTAGAAGCCCTGTACCTCCTACCATCTCCCTGGCCAGCGCAGGGCGATCCCTTACTGGGTAAGCCGCGGACCCAGCTTGTTGCTGAGCTGCACAGCGGCTTCACATCATCGCTTGTCTATGGGTACAGCGGTGTAGCCATGATCAGATATGCGCTTGGTAGCACTGATGACGTTATACTCCTCGGTGCCGATGGTGTTGTCGGAAGCGTTATTGCTGGTGAGGAAGTTGAGAGCCCCGATGCCTATGTCAAGAGGCTCGCCTCGATCTTGGGTATAGGTACCGAGGAGGTTCCCAGGCTCACGTTCCTTATCCCGAGCAGCGGCAGGTTCATCAAGGCTCTTAGCGATGTGCTGTTAAGCAGCCATGTGTGGAGCTCCATAGTTAAGAGCGGTGTTCATAGGAGGGTTGTTAGGAACCTCATAGATCCCGTGGTGCATGATCTCTTCACAGAGGTTCTTATCGAGGGGAGCAGGCTTAGGCTACGCAAGGAGGTTTCCGAGGATATCGGGCCTCTCTACATAGATACGGCTGACCTGGGCGACGGTGTTGAGAGGCTTTGCCTAGCTGCACTCGCCCTAGAGTACCTTAGGCCGAGGCTGGTCCTGTGGGACGATATCGAGGCCTCCGCCCACCCCGGGCTGATCGAGGCCGTGCTTAGGTGGTTGGCGTCTAGGGATTGGCAGGTGGTGATCTCTACCCATAGCCTAGACGTCCTCTTCGAGCTGCTGAGCATCTGGCCTCGGGACAGCGGCGTGATCGTGTTGAGGAAGGGGCGGGACGATGTTGTTGAGCACAGGGTCCTGGAGCTCGAGGATCTCGAGAAGATGCTTAGCAGCGGTATAGATGTGAGGAAGGTTGTGGATGAGCTCGAGCTATGAAGCTTGTTAGCGGTGGCCTAGCCAAGGAGGAGAGCGCTATCTACGTCCTGTTCGGCAATGGGCCTAGGGATAGGAGGATCCTAGGTGCTATCGCCGAGAAGATGGACCACCGAGTCGTGCTAAAGGCGCCCTCGATCCCCCGGGAGACGGGGCTAGATGGCCTGGCACGGATGCTTAGGATATGCATAGAGCGGACCCGTGTTAGGGCATACCTCCTGGCTATAGATATTGAGCACCTCCCACCCACACCGGTCAAGGATACTTTAAACACCGTTGCCAACGCCTTCAGCAGGTACGGCCTGTCTATCCAGGGTGTAGAGACCCTGAACAGCTACGCCCACATCCTAAGGGTGGTGCTCGGGCATAGAGAAGCACGTGTATACCTAGCGATAAACGGCCTCCGGAGCAACGGCATCGAGGAGAACCTCGCCAAACTCATAGAGATACGCTACGGAGACGCGCCGAGGACAAGCGACGTAGATAGCTGGCTTAGAAAACACGGGAAACACGATAGGGAACTCATAGAGGAGACAGGCATCGAGGAGCTGGAACAGGCCTTCCCCGGCATCGCAGCAGCGCTCAGAGCCCTTAAGAGAGGCCGGGGCTAGAAACAGTGAAGGCCCTGAGGATCCCCTGGCTAAAACCGGCGATGCGCCAAATACCCTGTGGCGGGAGGGCTGCTTCACAGCTATTAGCGCTATTGCGTTAGCTCTGCTTGGGCGTGGTGCTATGCTGAGGGTTGTGCCCAGGGCTATCAGTGTCAAGAACTTCAAGTGTCTTCGGGATCTCCACGTAGCCCTATCCAAGATCAACATAGTTGTTGGGCCTAACGGGAGCGGGAAGACGAGCCTTGTTGAGGCCCTCTACCTATTCAAGCTTGTTCTAGACTACATACGTGGCCGGGTTGCCAACCCCTTCGTGTTCTGGTGGAGCTACCGGGATGCTGTGTGGAGCCATGACGAGAAGCTCAGCGTAGAGCTAGGCATAGAGTTCTCAGCCGCATGGAGACCCGAGAAGAGCTACATACGCGAGGCTCTGCGCAAGGACATGGGTGCCGAGCAGGTGGAGCTCAACTCCGTTGAGTACAGGGTTGTTGTTACTGGCCGCGGCGGAGGCTTCAGGATCGTGGAGGAGAAGCTACGTATACCAGAACTCGACTTTGTACTCACCTCCAGAAGAGGTGTTAGCAGTGCGAAGATAGGGGGTGTCGAAAGCAGAGTTGAGGAAGGTCCGCCATTCACTTACCTGTTGGAGGTGCCCTACGACGGGTTCAGAACCTACGGCTTCGAGGATGATTACGAGGCTGTGGATATCGTTGTCGAGCATAT
>QMWY01000262.1 GCA_003661865.1 Thermoprotei archaeon | reverse complement strand
TATGTAGACAACGTGGGCAAGCACAACCGGCTTCCCAAGGTCTAGAAGCCCTAGCTTCTCCACGTACTCCAGGGGTCTCAAACCGGCAACTGTAAGCGTGTAGTCCACCTCACCCTGGTACTCGGCTAGGTGCATCGTAAGCCCAGAGTAGGCCCCGTCCCTGCAGACCTCAGCGACCTCCTCGAGGAGCCGCGGAGTGACCATCATTACCTGACGCACCGAGCACCAGGGCCTTGTGTACCTCCCCCTCAGCCTCCTAACGGCAAGGAGCCTCTCCCTAACCCTCGACTCCTCCTCGACAACCCTACCCTCGAGAACGTTGTAGAACGATGGGGTTACGGCAGCCTTGATACCCACCTCCTCGGCGGCCTGCGCAACGGCATCGGGATAGGGCCCGCCAGCCTCTATGAAGAACGTGGTGCCGTTCCTAGCCATGGCCGCGGCGCTGGCGAGTGAGGAGATGTAGGCGAGGCGGCGGCTAAGCCTCGACTCGAAGGGGACGAGGAGCTTGGTCCATATCGGGGGCAGGGCCAGGAGCCCGTCACTTATGGCGCTGCGCAGCAGAAGCTGCTGGGTATGGGTGTGGCAGTCCACCAGCCCCGGCATAGCTATGGAGTCCCGCCCCCTATCAACGACCTCATCGCCCCTGTACCTAGAGTCTATGGACTCAGCTGTGCCCACCTCCACGATCACGCCGTTCCTAACGGCTATAGCCCCCCTACGGATAACACCCCTGCTACCCATCGTGATGACGTACCCCGCCCTGATCACGAGGTCTACACGCTCCTTCAACCCCTCCCCACCCACGCCAGCGCTATGTATGTTAGGAACGTGGCTAGGAAGCCTAGCAGCGTCCCGTACCAGGTCCCGAGGAGGGCGTATATGGTTACGGAGCCTACGAACCAGGCTAGGAAGCCGGGTATGTTAACACCCGTACCGCTTCCCCACCCCCTCCTAACGATGTAGTAATCGGTCCACACAACTATCCCTGCGGGTAGGGAGACCACGGTCATAAGCGACAGCCACTGCACAGCGAAGGTGTGGAGCCTTGTGAAGCTCAGCAGGATCGTCACGGCAGCCCCCACAAGCACGAGGCTCCTCCTATCAACGGGCTTCCTGAGGGCACGCGCCGCAACGGACCAGCTCAGAGATGATGAGTAGAGCTGGTTGTCTGCTGATGTCCACGCAAGCAGGAACAGGGTGAATGCCGCTAGGGGCGCTAGGCCAAGGGCGCTGTAGGTAGCTATGAGATCCTTACCGCTTGCAGCGGCGGGGAGGGCTGTGAAGAGTATTACGAAGCTCCAGAACCCGAGGAAGTTAGCGAAGGATACTATTGAGGCGTCACGGGGGCTCCGGCAGAACCTCTGGTAGTCGAACGACAGCGTTATAGCCCCGTTGACAAAGGTTCCGAGCACCAGCGTTGCTGCCAGCGGCAGGCTGCCCAGCGATGGTGTTCCGAGGGGCGGCGCACCGAACCTCTGCACCGATAGGACTACTCCCAGCAGTATCATAACTGCTAGAGTGGGGACACCTACGTAGGCGAGCCTCGCTATGTGCCTAATACCCATGTAGGCGGTTGTTGAGAAGAGGAGCGTTAGCGCGGCAGCTAGGGCGTAGTAGGCCGTGGGACCCGAGCCCAGAATACCGCTGAGCGTATCAGCGACAACGCCTATCGAGAACGCGAGCCATCCAACAGCTACGAACCCTGCCCAGAGCGAGGGGATCACCACGCCCCGAGTGCCAAACACGTTCTCAGCTGCTAGGGCGTAGGTAACGCCCTCGCGAGAGGCTATGTAGGCTGATAGTGATGAGAACACGCTCAGCACCAAGTTCGCTAGGAGCACAGCTGCCGTGAGCGTCGCGAGTCCGAAGCTCGAGGCCCACCACATGGCTAGGTAGGGAGCCGATGGGTCTAGCGTTAGGCTTGCCCACACGAGGACGCTGGCAACGGTGCTGAGCCTAGCCGCTAGCGGAACGGGCTGGAGCGCGTAGTCCTGGTCGCGTCTGCTCAACGCAACCACGGAGCGGGTATCTACACGGGCAAAAATAAGCTCTCCTTACTATACCCTAGGTAAATTTAATCTATCTATGTAGAACCTCTCCCTTTAGGTGCTTGTCGAACCACCTCAGCAGATGCCTAAGCCTAGCCTCCCTAAGGCTAGGCTTACCCGTCCAGCCAAAGACGTGGCCCCCAGCTTCGAAGAGGATGAGCTCGACCTCCTTACCCCTCAGCTTCAGAGCCGTGAATAAGGAGATCGCCTGGTCTAGCCAGCAGCGGTAGTCATCGAGGCTATGGATTATCATGAGCGGTGTCCTGACGCTATCTACGTAGTACAGCGGCGACTTCTCCCTAAGCCTCTCCCACCCCTTCCACGGATCCCCTCCTATCTGGTCGGGAACGAAGTAGGGGCCTATATCGGTGGTGAGGTACTCAGCCTCCCACGAAGATATGCTGTTCTGAGTAGCCGCCGCCCTGAACCTATCGGTATGGGTTATGATCCAGTTGGTCATGAACCCCCCGTAGCTTATCCCGGTAACACCAAGCCTCTCGGGGTCTATGAAGCCGAAGCTCTTTACAGCGAAGTCCACGCACTCCATCAGGTCCTTGAAGTCCCTCTCACCGTAACGACCCCTTATATCAGCGAACTCCTCGCTATACCCATCACTACCACGCGGGTTGCAGTAGATGACTGCGT
>QMWY01000261.1 GCA_003661865.1 Thermoprotei archaeon | reverse complement strand
TTAGAGTGAGCGTGCCAGCGGTGTCGTTCTACACCCGCAGCGTCCTCGAGGCATCGGCGCTCGGCGTAGGGCTCCTCACATCAGCCTTCTTCGTCGCTAGGGCGAGCACCGCGGTTGCTGTGGGTAGCGCTGTGGACCGCTGGCCAAAGGCCCTCGCCTTCGCGTCGGCTCCGTGCTTCGCGCTTAACGCCTTGGCCGTTCAGCTCTACGCCTATGCATCGACGCTTCCGCAGGTTCTAGGGATAAGGTTTCTCCAGGGGGTTCTGAACGGGGTTGCCTGGGTAACGGTCCAGTACCTCCTTGGAAGGGTCGCTGAGGAGAGTTACCGGGGCAGGACCTACGCAATCTACTTCGCCTCGGGCTCGCTGGGCGGGGTTGCGGGTAACGCGATCTACTCGGCGCTGGCGCGGGAGCCTATGGGGGTTGTCCTAGCGGTATCCTCGTCGTTCTTCCTAGCGGCGTCGGGCCTAGCAGCGCTGCTTGCATACCTCTCCAGGGGGTTCCTAGGGCCAGCGGTGCTGAGCACTAGACGGGGCCGGAGACCTGGTGAGCAGCGTGGTGGAAGCGCCGTAGCAGCAGCCCTTCTCCTAACCGTTGTTATGGGTGTGAGCGTATTCGGATCCATTCTGCGCGGGGACCTCGTCTACGTGTACCTCAACGAGGTCCTAGGGCTTGGAAGGGGAGGAGCAGCGGCTTTCGTGGCTAGCGCAAGCCTAGTGGCCCTAGTGGGCGGCTACCTGCTGAGCTGGCTATCCGATAGAGTGGGGGAGTACCGCGCGCTTACCGCGGCAACCTCCATAGCGTTTGTAGGTGCCGTATGCAGTGCCATCACCAGCCCGCTGGCAGCGCTACTGGGCATAGCCCTCTTCTACACATCGCAATCTGCAGTCACATCAGTCAGCAGAAGAGCTGCGGTGACGAGGTACAGGCTCGGGGGTACAGTCCTTGGACTTCTCAACGCCTCGAGCAACGTGGGCAGCGTTGCGGGCGCCGCCCTCGCGGGCTGGCTCTATGACACCCTAGGGTCCTCGACGCTCATCCTCATCAACAGCACCGGCGCCTCCGCGATGATGCTACTTATGTGCTTCGCTCCACTAGCATCGTTAGTAGCCGCCACCACCCTTACAAGAACGGAGGTCCAGAAGTAGAAGCAGAGTGATCAGCTCCAAGCCTGGGATCCCGGGTCTAAATCCCTATCATCGCCAAAACAATAGAACAGCCCTCTTAAGGCACGATAACCCTATGATCTAAATAACCATTCATATCACCGTCCTCGGTCATGCATATTGGAACTGATGGTCTAGCGTGTAGGTACATCCGCTAAACTTATCGTGCTTCACACGAAGTTATACGTGGGTAGGGGTATGGCTAGGGTTGTTGATGTTGTAGCGCGTCGCCTGGGAATTTCGCCGGAGAGACTTGAGCGTGAAGCTGTAGAGGTTTGGCTCAGACGTAGGCTCGCTCTTGTGGAGGCTGAGATAGCTGAGATATTAGCTAAATACAATGTTCGAAGTGCTGAGGAGTTGGAGGAGCATATACGTAAAGGTAAGGTTGCTGAGCATCCCGCATGGGAAGACCTGATAACGCTAGAAAGGCTCATCGAGGAGAAGAAAAAGCTTAGTGAAGCATTGAGGCTCTAGAAGTTGGAGGAAGATGTGCTTGAGACTATATACAACTATCTCATAACAGTTGCTTCTAAGAGGTACAAAAGTATTATACGTGAGGTTGTTAAAGTAGAGCTGGCTTCTGGAGTAGTAGCGAAGGTACGTGTTGTATTCGTTGATAATAGCTTCCTCGATGTCTATTGGAGTCCTAGTGGACGCTATAGCTTACACTACGAGAGGAGACACATTGATGGAACAGTTTATCGGCACGACAACGCACCCCATGAAAAGCATCGACATGTAAGGACATTTCCAAAACACTTTCATAGGGGTAGCGAAGATAGAGTTGAGGAGAGTTACTTACCCGAAGACCCGATAGATGCCGTAGAGCACTTCCTGAGATTCATACTAGGATTGATATATACCAAGCAATGAATACACCCTATTCTACATAACCCACTTACTGCTACACAATACACCTAAGAGTCAGAATCGCAGACTACGCAATCTATTCCTACGTGTAATGCTTGACTAGAATGGTCGAAAACACTACCCTACCTCCGGAAAACGGGCTCAAAGCAGCGGTCTAGACCCATTATAAAGGGCATGTGTACGAAGATAGGCATAGAAACGCTCTTTTCCAGATGAGACCTCTGCGTAGGAAAGATACCAGTGGTCAGGATGCGAATGCTTTACGTATTGTTCCGAGCACGTAACGGGTCTAGAGCCCGGGACTTGGGGGTGGGGAGCTGCTCCTATCACTGTAGTTAACGGTGTAGAACCTGGGCCTGAGCTCCTTGACTATGTAGTCGAAGGCCCTCCACGGATCGCTCTTCGCACCGCATGTGTAGACATCTAGCGTTGCGTAGCCCTCGCGGGCCCAGGTGTGTATCGCTAGGTGGCTCTCCAGCACCAGCACGATCACCGATACCCCGTCGGGCCTTGTCATGCTCATCACGTCGGCTACGGTCATGTTGGCCCTGCGCGCCGCCTCGACTAGGACCCTGCGTAGCCTCGCCTCATCCAGCAGCACGCCGGGGTCCTTGAACCCGTAGAGGTTCCCGTAGACATGCCTACCTACAACAGCATCGGGCTCAGCACTGGTTTCGAGCACAGCTCCTGTCTCGGG
>QMWY01000260.1 GCA_003661865.1 Thermoprotei archaeon | reverse complement strand
TCCTCCCCGTCCACTATCTCGACGCACTCCCCTATCCTGACTATCCTGGTGTCGAACGTATCCTCTTCAACCCTAACCTTACCCACCACTTTCATCCTACCACCAAAAAACATCACGTATGCGGCGGTAAAAAACCTAGCGGATCACTATCATGACCGGCTTCGGCAGGGTGCCGACCAGCCACGCATCGGCACCGCGCTCCACGTAGGCTATGGTAACGTGCCTCCCCTCCCTAGATACGGATTCATCGACCGGCACGTACAGCCAACCTAGGTCGCTCATCCCGTACTTAGTGACAATTATCCTCCCTCCTTCGGATCTAGCCGCGCCCATCCTCACAGCGTTTTCCATCAATACGCGCACCCTGCCCCTGCCCTTGGACGCGTTGACTAGGCACTTGACCACGGGCACAAGCGAGGCGGAAAGGTGGCTTACTAAACCCCTAGGGTCTCCGCCGACCAGCCTGCCCCCGTTTAGCTCTATGAACGGCATGAGCCACCCTATCACCGTAGGCGCGAGCGGATCTTTGGGAACCACCCTGTCCGTGAACAGCTTGTACATGATCCTCCTTGAGTGCTCGTGGGCGAGTATGGTCGGGTTCGAGAGGAGCACGTCCAGCGCCATCTCCCTCCCGTCGCCCACGACCCTGTGCCCCAGGCAGCCGGATATCAGCTCCGAGGCCCGGTCGAGCAGCTCCCCTATCCTCACCCGCTTGCTGGCCACGAGCCTGACAGACCTAGAGCCGTAGCCCGGTATGCTCACCCTGACCACGACGGGCTTCCCTATCCTAGCCAGCACGTCCCTAGTCACCCTGCCGGCGCCTATCCTCCTCGCGTACTTGGACACCGCCTCCGGCGTCGCAACGCCCATAGAGTTGACGAAGGACTCCAGCATGGACAGTGGGTCTCGCATCGCCGGTCACCTCACACGTAGGGCGGTATGGCCATTAACAGCTTGGCCAGCGGCCTGAAGTAGTTCTCGTTTACGTTTATGGTACCGTCGGGGCCTATGGTTATGTACCCCATATCCTCCAGATCCGGTAGCACCAGTGCCGCCACCGCCCTCTCGTATCCGCTCCTGCCGCCCAGCAGCTCCCTCAGGCTCCTAGCACCCTCGTGTATCGATGCAAGAAGCGACCTGACCGTCTGGACATAGCTCACAAGCATGGACAGCGGGTTTGACGACGTTCCGAAGTTCGGCGCTACGTGGTACAGTATCCTCTCGACAGTAGTGGTGTGAACCGGCATGGTGGCCTCGGGCTCGAACAGCCTAAGCGCCTTAACAACGTCGTCTGGTATCACCAGCGAACCCTCCTTGGCGAGCATGCCCTCCCTAACCAGCTTCCTAGTGCACACCTCTACCGCTTCCATAAGCCTGTACCTGACCATGTCGGCAGACGCGCCGAACCTCTCGTCTATGCTCGTGTCCGAGTATATTAGTGATCTCAGCACTGGAAGGGACACGATGCCGACTAGGCTAAGAAGCCTCCTTATTGCCTTGGGGTACCTCTCGGAAAGCTCTGGGCACACCTCCCTTATCGCCTTGGCATACCTCTCCCCTATGACCTTCTTGTGCGTCTCCATAAGCACGTTGCCCGACTCGCTGAGGTACCCCCTCTCCAAGTACTCGCCCGTTATCCTCTCGATGAACCTCCTGTCAACGCCGACAGACTTCAGGTTGTGGTAGTCAAGCGCTATTGTAGGCAAACTACTCCTCATGACCTCGTCCCTTACCGTGACGGTGCATAGTGTTAGCATGCGCCTTACAGCGTGTAGTCCGAGAGGATGATCCATGTGGCTGTATATGCACCTCTCTTGGAAGTACATCGGGTCTTCTATCTCAAGCATGACCCTGTCGCCTTCAACTTTTACCGCACCGGCCTTCTCAAGCCTAGATATGAGCTTTCGAGCCGACTTTAGCATGTACGGTCTGTACTCGTACTTGCCCTCGACGGATGCCATTATAAGGGCCATGGACTTGGCCACATCCGCGACAGGCGCCGGCTCCTCGGAGCACATTCCCAGCACCGCGTTCTGCGCGACGAACGACCTCATGAGGTAGTTTACGACCAGATCCCTCCTGCTCATCCACTCGGTTCTGGCTTTGAACCATACGTTCCTGCCGGTCCTAACGAACTCGCCGGGGAACCTGTGCCTGAAGTACCTGCTATCAAACGTATTAATTACGTCAACTACCGCCTCGAATGACTTCTTATCAAGTTTGAATTTAACCACGTATATCACCAAAAAGATGCGCTACATCTTATACGTGTCCCTCATGGCCTCAAGCTCCGCCCTCCTCCAGTCTTCCTTGGTTATGTTCGGGGACAAGCCGGACTTACCGTCACCACTTATCAGGTCTGCAACACTCAGCGTACCACTATGCAGATCCTCTATGGTAGGTGTCCTGCCCTGCTGTTCGCGCTTACTGGCACTAAGCAATTCAAGACCGGATATCACCCTTACGGCTTCCTCTGGAGTGTCGCACTCTATCATCAGTTCTCCGTACCTTATCCTTATCATTCTTCAAGCACCTCCTTGTCAAGCCCGTGATCCTTGAGCACCTTAACAGCCTTCAGGCATATGTACGTGCTTCCCGTACTGGAGTACCCCATTAGATCCGTCATCTTATCTACGTCCCCGCCGCTCTCCTCATATGCCTTAATCGCCCTCTTGAGAATTTCCCTGCTGATCTTCCTAGGACCGCTGGGAAACACCATTACCACAGACCCGTTCTTGTAGAG
>QMWY01000259.1 GCA_003661865.1 Thermoprotei archaeon | reverse complement strand
TTAAGGTTCTTCGTCTGAACCTCCCTAGGTTGACCGCGAAGTGCCCCAGATCGGGATGGGAGGGGGATCCTCTCATCGGGGCGTTACGCGGGAACTTCCTCGTTACATGCGAGGTACATTACAGTTGATGATGTCATATCATTGTACGCAAAAACTTAACTCTAGTATCTGTGTATTTTTATATACTCTTTCCTGTTATTCTCTTAGTTATACCGAGAACACGGCTACGGCACCTGACACGGCCTAGTGCATTTCCCCGCTTACGGGGAGTCCTGTATGAAATTTGTGAAGTAGCACCTACTTACTTGGTCTGAAGGGTGCCCCGATGTGGCGATGCACGTAAAACGGCATTTAATGAAGATATCGGTCATGGAGGCGCTCCGATGGCCCCTTGTGGAGATGTGCCGTCTAACCCAGTTTGATCATCGTCGTCGTCCAGCCGATGTCTTCAGACCAAGTATATCCAAACATCGTCAGAAATTTCAGAAGGGTACAAAAAGGTATGCACGTGCCACCCCTAAGTAGTTACGTCCGTCAGTTATGGGTAGCTCCTCATGCTTGCTGTGATAAGCGCTTAATCGGCTTCAAAGCCGATATGGTGAAGGTGGCGTTATCTTAGCCTGAAGCCTGCGGCAATGTGGCGATGTCCTTTAGAAGGCGATAGCTCATGATTAGACATCATTGACCACACCCTATATTATATACCCACTTATTATTACTATGAGAGTAATAACTATACTATCTATTATATGCGAAGCACGTAATGCACCATGCCTTAACCGTAAGGCACATGCACACCTTGGCCGAACCCGTTAGGCAAAGACGCGTTATCCAGTAGAACTGCAATAACAAAGGTGACGATGATGGATTCAGCCCGAATGAACCATGGTGGGAAGTGCATAAGAGTGCTATTCTACGATGTTGTGAAGCCCTGCCGCAGGCTTCAGGCGAAGGCAGTTAACCCATGGTTGATTTTAAAGGCGACAAAAATAAGTAACACAGCCCAGCTATTGGACATTTGGTGGTCTTATGACGCGCATGACCCCGCTTGAGAAGATGGTGTACGAGGAGGTTAGGAAGGGCATTATTGACCCGTACGAGATAGCTAGGAGGATAAAGGCCAAGCCCAAGTCCGTAAGCACCATGCTGTACAGGCTTAGAAGGAAGGGTTTGATAGACTTTGACGTGTCCATGGTCACCACTAGATCCGGATCCTTCGTAGCCAAAATACAGAAGGTCGGAGGCAGGCTGGCCGTCCTTATACCAGAAGATCTGGCCGAGTTCATGAAGCTGAGGGAAGGCATGTTCGTGAAAGTAAGGATAACAGTAGCATTACGCAGGGGCGGCAGGCGTTAGCGAGCATAGCTGGAAAGGGATGGCACGTGCATGCCTTTTTTACCTACAGCCAATACCATAGCTGGTACGGCTAGTACATGTTATCCTTAATTATTTTGGAGCAGAAAATGACTCGTTAGCTTATATTTGTCGGTGATTGATGTGGGGTACCGGGTCATCTCCCCTAGGAAGGCGTGGAGATCCCTCTCCTGGGTTAGGGATAGGAACCACTGCCGTATAAGCATTCCGTTCCACATTCTGAGCAGGATACCGTGGTCTAGGAACGTCAAGAGGGCGCTCGTGTGGGCAGAGGAACTGCCGGACAGGGCCGTAATACACATAGAGCTGTTCAAGCCGCCCCGCATCGCGCCGGAGCACCTAGCCACTATGATGCCGAAGTTGCTGTACGAGTTCGAGTACACTAGGTTCAGGAAGGACAACGTGATAAGGGCGTTCTCAAAGGTGTTCGACCTCACCGATGAGGATCTGGAGCTGATAGACAGGACGTATGATGAGCTTAAGGGGGTGGTTAAGTGCCGACGCTTGACATACCCTTCCCTCTTAACGGCATAGTCCACAAGATGCTGGACTTCGCGGAGAACTGGGCGCCGGATCTAGTCAGGGTATACCCAGATAATGTGGCCTTGGCGTGCGCGTCGGTGATAGGCGTGAGGGCGAAGGCGTTCATAACGATAAACATGATGCCGTGCAACGCGGAGGTCATGCTGATCGGAGTCCCAAGTAGCGGCAAGACCACCACGATGACCATAGTGCGCATGATCAGTAGCGACATACTGATGAGATCCGGCACTCCCGAGTTCATAGAGCAGGAGATGAGCGACTACATAGCGACCAACGGCTTCCTGCAGGGCGTGATATCCATGGACGAGTTCGCACGAACGCTGAAGCACAAGGAGAGGGGCAGATATCTGGCTGACATGTACTACCTGCTCAAGTGCATATACGACTGCGAGTGCATAGAATCAGGCAGAATCACCACAAAGTCGCGCTTCATACCTAGGTGCTCGTACCTCATGAACATCTACATGGCCATGACCTACGAGGACTACGTCGGCGTGTCGAACGTGGTTGACGAGGCATTCATAAGGAGGGTGCTGGTCCTAGAGTACCCAGAGAGGCTCCCAAAGAGGCTACATAGGAGGTCGATGAAGGGCCTGAGGGTGGTCAGGGAGATAATGTCCGACCTAGACAGGTGCCAAGTCAACGTCAATATTGACGAGAACTTGGTCGGTCACATAGAAGCGGCGATAAACGAGATAGACAGCATGGCGAGCAGGATATCGTACGCGTGCGCCGAATCATGCATCGCCTACTTCCTGAGGATAATGGCGTGGAGGGCGATAGACAGGGCGTACACCCACAACAAGATGGAGAAATCCGACACGTTCTTCGACCTAGCCGCCAAGTACCTAGCA
>QMWY01000258.1 GCA_003661865.1 Thermoprotei archaeon | reverse complement strand
CGCCTACGCGTCTAGGCTCTACGGAAACGGGGGGTTGGTTGCCGAGACCGTGGAGCTCTACGAGAACTCCGACGTGGCGGAGCGCTACGGGGTCGCCACTGTTCCGAGCATAGCCGTCAACGGCAGGCTCGCCTTCATAGGGCTTCCGAGCGACACCGTGCTCATGGAGATCGTGGAGAGGTACTCGCAGCAGGAGGTTTATTAGAGCTGGATGCGCTTCCTTCCCTAGCCCCGGTGTTCAGTCCATGAGTAGGGCTGCTCTGCTAGCAGTGCTTCTAGCCGTGGTGTTCGCGGCTCTCTACGCAGCGATCTACATGTACACCAGCAGCGCGCCTCCGAGCGGTGCATCACCTACGCCTACCGTAGCCACAGCCCCTCCCGAGAGATGCGGAGAGGTCGAGAACGCGATCATAGAGGTGTACAACACGAGCAGGTTTCCCGAGTACGTGGTTGAGAAGGTGGTTAAGAGCCTATCCCAGTACTTCCCATCGGATAGCCGCCCCGTGTTCTGCACCCTGCCCTGGAACCACAGCATGCTCCGCGGCAGGGTCCTGAGGCTCTACCCCTCCATAGTCGTCAAGGCCAGCAGCCTTCCGAAGGCCCTGGAGGAGTTCGTAGCCGAGAGGATAGGCGGTGACCTCTACGTGCTCAGCTACTCCGCCACGGCGCAGCTCGCGATATCCTCGGGCGTCCCCCTGGAGTTTACGAAGAGTGCGGAGGCGATCCTGGTCAACGGCACCACCCCGTATTCCTCCATACCACTCCTCAGCAGCAGCGCTAGGAAGAGCCTCGTACTCTTCCTCGAGGTGCTCGCAGCCGCTAGGATAACCAGGGTCAGCATAGCCCTGGCGAGCGAGTACCCCTGGCTAGGCACGTACCCCTCGGTGGTTCTGCGCTCCTCAGAGGACCTGGCGAAGGGGGTGCCCCACCTCGTTAGGGAGCACGGGGTCTACGTAGTCAATAGGTCGCTGGCTGTTCAGCTCGCATCGGTCCTCGGGGAGATCGTGGGGAGGAGGGTCTTCGCCGAGGTGAGGGAGGAGCCGCCCCTCGTAGGCGTGGAGCTCTCGCACGGGTCCCCACGCGTCGTTGTGGGCCTCTACCTAGATGCGCACTGCCCCTACTGTGCACGCCTAGTGACGGAGTCCCTGCCCGGGATCATGGACCTGTACGAGAAGGGGGAGGTATCGCTGGTCGTATCCCTTGGCGTGGGGGGCGGGGATGCGGAGGCGCAGGCGGCTGTGCAGTGCTACTACGCGGTGACCCGGAACGCCACGGGGTACCTAGAGCTGCTGAGGAGGGTGTTCCAGTTCCTCCTCCAGAACCATAGGCAGGTGGGGCTAAGCGACGTGCTGGCCATGGCCCGGGGGCTCAGCCCCGGTAGAGCAGGTGATGTAGAGGCGTGTGTGAAGAGCGAGGGGCTGGCCATGGTGAGCAGGGCGGCCCAGGCCTTCAGGGAGATCAACAGCGGGGGGACGCCGTCCATAGTCCTGTGGAACCCCTCCCGGAAGAGGGGCCTCGTGATCGTGGGGTTCGTAACGGGCGATGAGCTGAGGAGGGCCGTGCTCTACGTAGAGGGGGGTCGGTAAGCGGCGATCCTCATCACCCCTCAGCCGCGCCGACGACTCCCCATCACCCGCGGTAAACCCTTAGCAGTTCCTCGAGCAGCTCCTGGGGCGTCGGGTCCCTGCCCAGTCTCCTCCTCAGCCCCTCAGCAACAGCATCAACAGATTCCTTCACCTTCTCGCCCGCTGGACACCCTGGGGGGACCCGAAGCTTCGGGATCCCGGAGCCCCTATACCTCTTCATCTCCTCGATCTGCTCGTCCTCGGTTGCGAAGGGGTAAGATAGGCATGCGTAGGGCTTGAACCTGTGGATCGTGCACCTCCACTCCTCCTGGAAGGGGCATGGGCGTGGGAGGAGCCAGGTGTCTCCGCTCCTGATGAGCTTCGCGAGGACGCCCGGGCCGAGGTTCCTGACCAGCTCCTCGATATCGAAGCTGTATAGGGGAACGGGGTGCCCCTCGCGACAGCACCTCCCCCCGCACCTCCTGCACTCCTCGGAGACGTCGATCAGGTTGTTCATAGCGAACTGGTACACCAATGCGTAAGCCGCGTAGACCGCTACGGGAACCCCGCTGCCCGTAAGGATGTTCAGCAAAGCCCTCAGGGCCTCCACATCGCCTGCGAGAGCCTTCTTGGTGTGCCTATGCACCTCCTCACCAGCCAAGGACAGCACCCTACCCCTAGAGCGGTATCCACCCCAGGACACAGGATGTTGGGATCCGGCACCCTCTTAAGGGTTTTCAGAAGCTATAGATGGCTGGGCGGACAAGCATCCTTCTTTAGGTACCCCACCCGTGCAGCCCACCTCTAGAAACGGCGCTTCTTCTTGCGAGCACCCTTCTCCTACCCTCGACGAAGCTGTATAAGAGCCTAAGCGCCTTCACCCCCTCGGCGGGGGTTTTGAACGCCGGTACCCCGCTCTTCTCGAGCTCCGCCATGTACTTCTCGCTGTACTCGCCCCCGGGCATAACCGCGACGATCGGCTTGCCGTAGCTCCGCGCAGCCCCGGCCAGGACCTTCACCAGGGCGCTGCCGTCGAGAGCTGGGGACTGGAGGAGGGCGATCACGAGGATCATGTCTGCGGAGCCGCTGCGGGCCACGATCTCTAGGGCTCTGCTGTACCTCTCCGCAGGGGCATCGCCCAGTATATCTACGGGGTTGAGGGGTGAGGCGGCCGGTGGTAAAACCCTTCTCAGCTCCTCGATCGTTTCGCTGGGG
>QMWY01000257.1 GCA_003661865.1 Thermoprotei archaeon | reverse complement strand
CGTAGGGTGTATTTGGATGATGTGTTTGAAAGGGTGGTTGGTGGTGGCTAGGGAGGCGGATTGCAGGCTTTGCAGGCATTTCATTCCCGTCTTTTTGATGTCTGGTAAGCTTAGGGAGGAGGCTTTGATTTGGATAGCTAAGAATAGGCCTAATGCTCATCTTAAGGGCTGGTGCAGGAAGTATAATCGGCCTGTTACGTACTTCACTGGTACGTGCTTTTCGTTTTCGCCCAAGAGGAGACCTGGGAGGTGTGCTAGGCTTGATGAATTTATGTGAGGTGGCTGGTTGTGGTCCGTAGGAAGGATCCGTGGTACAGGATCTGGTATCCCGTCTACTACAGGTGCTCTAGGTGCGGGTTCCATACGAGTAACTTCAGGGAGATGGCTGAGCACTTGGGGAGGGAGGGCTTGGACGAGTGCGTTAAGATTGTCTTTCGTATTCTTAGCAAGGAGGAGTCTAGGGTCAAGGTGGTCAGGCTTGACGAGTTCTTTTAAGGATGACTTGATGGACTTTCTAGTTCGCCACCCTTGGTTTGCCCTTGCGTTCTTGTTCCTCACTGTCATCGTCCTGTGCGTTGACTATGTTTGTGATCCTCTGGTTCCGGATAGGGTTTTGTTTTTCTTCATGGATGTGGTTGAGCGGGTTACTAGGGTGTATGAGGTGTTGGTCAGGAAGGAGGAGGTGGTGGTTTAGCTGTGGTTTGGGTTAGGTGTAGGTGGTGCGGTTTCCGCTTTGAGTACGGTGCTGAGGGAAGGGTCGTGCTGTGGTGGGTGTCGTGCCCTAGGTGCGGGTCTAGGCTGGTGGGGTACGATGACAAGCGCGAAGAAAAAGGAGATGATGGTTTAGGTTAGTACTCAAACGAGCGACTAGTCCTTCCAGATGTTTACCCCTTCGAGCATCCTCTTGATCTTCTCCAGAAGTTCTAGCCTGAACTTTAGCTCATTAGTATATACGTTAATGCGGAACCTGTAGAGATCAGCTTTATCATGCTTTCCCTCCTTTTCATACTCTATCGCAGATTGCTCTATATATCTACCATGCTCCACAATCCACTCCCTAAGCATATCAGTCTCAGTTTCCAAACGCACCAACAACCTCCTACATACCTCTTTAAGCACTTGTAAATCCTCATAAAGCTTTGTTAGTTGTAAGAAACTATCAAGAGGCATAATAACATATCTTCTGTACCTAGGTACTCCTTCAATTATTTCCAATCTCTCGTATATCTTACCCCTACGCCTCCGCCTTATGATTTTTGGAAAAACCACTTTGAAACTCTGCCTCTCCTCCTCCCTCATCTCCTCTAAGAGCTTATCTATCTCATCTCCTTGTGCCCTACCCATCATACACACCTCTTTCCGTTAAAGGATAGGGGTACCGTACCTTATAACCTTTTTGTTCGGTTGGTACTGTATCTCTTTGCCGTATTCTGAGCGTTAGTGCTAAATAGAGTGTGTGGGATGTAGAGTGTGAGGTGTATAGTGTGGGAGGTGAGGTGTATGGGCGAATCCGGATCTGGAATTAGCGTGGACATGCGGAAGTACGCGAAGATCTTCGGCGAGAGCTTCATACGCAAGTACATGGAGTCCCTGCAGCGCGCCCAGCAGCTCCCTGACGTCAGGGGCAAGGAGATAGCTAGGGACGCCCTGAACTTCATGAGTAATGCCGACGTCCCCTACTACAACGATGGCAAGTTTGACATTATTCTGGCACAGGTTCCGAACGTGCCCCAGCTCAAGCAGACTACTAGTGGGAACTGGAAGGCGGGGCTCCTGTGGCCTGGCACGCCCGACATGGAGAACCCCGGCGGGTGGATCAGCGCCTTCTTCAACGTGAGGGATCTGGCGGACAAGGTCGTCAGTAGGCCTGGCGATTTGGTCGTTGTCGTCGGTAAGCTCCGCAAGAGGGAGTGGGCTGGGATGGAGACGTACAACATACGCGTCATGGCCGCGTATTTCATCGACGAGCTGGAGGAGCTGATGTAGGGTGTCGGGTCGGGAGGTTAGGGTGGAGATTTGCAGTAATACAGTTAGGGTGTTTAACGAGGCTGATGAGGTTGCTGAGTTCTACGTTTATCTTAAGGACTCTGGCGAGGTTGAGCGGGTGGCTAGGGAAGTGCTGTTTGCCATCTTGGATAAGCTTATGGAAATAGTTAAGGAGGTGATGTAGGGTGAGCCTCTTGGATTCGTTCGTTAGCGAGGTGTGTAAGGCTTTTTCCCTCGACCCCTCGGTGCTAAGGTCGTGCATAGCTAAGATCGACGGGGCGGTTTTCGTGAACTGCACCCCGCACTACATAGTCTTCGAGGATGGTGAGAAGGTCAACGGCTACGAGGATCTTGCTAGGCTCTTGAGGGCTAGGGTCGCCTACAGGCGCGTCAGGATTCATGGCGAGATAGAGTTCGTGAAGCCTTTCTTTGAGGTGACGGGCGAGGGTCTGAAGCTCGTTGATATAGCTAGGAACTATGGTATCTACCTTGTGGGCAGCCTTATTAGTGCTCAGGCGTATGGTTACCCAGTCGTTAGTCCCGTCGTTACGCCTGAGACTTCTTCAAAACCTCCTGAGGAGCGCAGATGCTACAGGAAGAGGTGGAATTGTTGGTGGTGAACGTGAGGGACATAGACTATCGTTTTATTATATTGAACAGGAGCCTCTACAGGCTTAATAGTGCCGTGTTGGCTATCATGCTGGTTGTGCAGGATCTCCAGCACTTTGACGAGTACAGGGACGCGGTCAGGACGCTTATCAGGTACTCTAGGGGTCTTTTGGGCATTATCAGTAAGTTGCGTAAGGAGGCGGATG
>QMWY01000256.1 GCA_003661865.1 Thermoprotei archaeon | reverse complement strand
TACGTGGTTGTTGGGGACCGCGGGGTCTCTACCGGGAATGGGTTCCTGGAGGCGGGGGTCTACAGGTATGATGTGAGGAGGCATGCGCTTGTTCTTGTTAAGAGGGGCGATGTCAGAGATGCGCTTGCTAGGGCGGCCCTTGACCAGGAGTGGGTTCGTAACGCCCCTGTAGACATAGTGATCTGCGCGGTCTACGAAAGGACCACGCGTATCTATGGGGAGCGGGGCTACAGGTACGTCTACATAGAGGTTGGGCACGCTGGGCAGAACATATACCTCATGGCCACGGCCCTTAGGCTAGGGACTGTTGCCGTCGGCGCATTCTACGACGAGAGGGTCGCCGAGATCATAGGGGCGCGGCGCGGCGAGCACCCGCTTTACATAATGCCCGTGGGGGTCCCAGCGTGGTTCCCCACAACAACGTTTGAGGATATCCACGAGCTCTACACGGGGCTTGGGGGGTCGGGGGGTGGGTAGGCAGCAGCTCTACCTAGTACTGGTCGAGGTGACCTCGCTCCCCCTCCTCGTAGCGGTAGCGGTGCTTGTGGTAAGCGGCTACATCCTCAGGTACCCCGGGTATGCGCCTCTACTGAGCTACGGGCTCCTCAGCTATGGCGATGCCGCGTACCTGCACGCAGCACCGCTGATACGCATATCCTTCACGCTTTTGGCACTCCTACACTCGCTCGGGGGCCTGGGGCTACTGATAACCAGGTGCGTCAAGGGGTTGAGAGCTAGGCTCGTGCTTGAGGTGCTGTCTGCGGCAGGGCTAACAGCACTCTTCACACCACCCCTACTCCTAGATGCGGTGGCGCTGCTCAGCCCCTAGCGCATGTAGCGGTCTAGGGTGGCGAGACCCCTGCTGCGTTCCTCGGAGGGCTCGGCCAGCCCCTCGATACACCTAACGCCGTAGTCGCGGCACAGCCTCAGCACATCTTCGAAGAACCTCCTCCAGGGGTACCTAAGCGCCCTACGGGCGTAGGCTTCGAGGGGCCCTCCCCACATGAACCTCTTGACGTGAAGCTTATCGACGAGCAGCTTGCTGCCCGTCTCAGCAGCAAGCTCCACGATCCGCACCACTTCATCCATGGAGCTGTTGATGCCGGGGATCACGGGACCTAGGAAGATCCAAGTCTCTACACAAGCATCAGCGATCCTCTTCAGGGCGGCGGCCCTAGACCTCGGGTCAGGGGCTCGGGGCTCTATGAACCTCGCCTTTTCAGGATCTAGGGACGTTATTGTGAAGCCCACGTCTACCCTCCCCGGGTGGCTGCGGAGGATGTCTAGGTCCCGCAGGATCAGCGGTGACTTTGTCTGTATACTGACTGCGAAGCCATTCTCGAGGAGGAGCTCGATGGCCCTGCGCGTAAGGACCTCTCGCACCTCGATAGGCTGGTAGGGATCGGTTATCGTACCTACCCCCACGACCCCCCTCCTAAACCTCTTAACCTCCCTCCGCAGAACCTCGATCAGGTTCCTCTTGACGTAGACCATGGAGCCCCAGTTCTCAGCAGCGTCCCTAGGCCTCGTGTACAGCCTTGCGTAGCAGTAGATGCAGCCGTGGGCGCAGCCCGCGTAGGGGTTAAGGGCGTAGTCTATGTCTGGGAGCCCGCTCCTGCTGAGAGCAGACCTCACCTCTATGTACCCGATCCTCAACTCCTCCCCACCGCGTACTCGTCTATCCGCCTAGTCCTGAGCAGCATCTTGAGGAGCCTCGACTCCTCAACCCATCTCCGGACCCCGAGAACCGTTAGCCTATCAACGATCCTAAGCGCCTCCTCGAGGCTGCTGAGCTTTATGGGTCTCGACCTGAACATCGCCCTTATGTTCTCCCTCACGAACCAGACGCCTATGGGTATGTCGAACCCTGGGTACGCCTCCCGGAACACTATTGCTGTGGCCTGCCTACCGATGGAGTAGAGGTACTCAGCAACGGCGAGCCGGGTCGCGTAGTAGCACCCGCCTATGGATGCGTAGTCGCGCCTACCCATGTAGAGCTCGTAGTCACCCTCAACCGCTACCTCCTTACCCCACCTATTCCACGTTGAGCCTGGGAACCACGCCTCCATCCACTCGAAGCTCCACTTCCCCGGCACCAAGATCGCTATGAAGAGGTTCCTCGTGTAAACCCTGTAGAAGAGCTGGACCGTGTCTATCTCCGGGAAGCTCTTCAGCAGCCCGATCAGGTGCCTAGAGACTATGTCGTCAACAGCTGTTATGCTCCAGCGCGTCGGTACGAGCCTTCTGTTACCCCTCTTACCCAGGGCCCCTACGCTCAGCAGCCTCTGTATATACGTAACAGGGATCCCCGCGCGATAGAGCTCTACCACAGCGGTCTCCGCCAGGGCATCCTCATCGCTGTAGAGCCTCTCGACTATCCTCGGCGCCGAGGCGTTGCCCACAACCCTAACGCCCCTGATCGGCGCCCGGGGGCCCAGGGGAGGCTCGTACTCGCTGAAGCTCACCATAGACCTCGGAGGCTTCGCTAGGAGCAGCTCAACGTCCACGGGCCTCGAGGAGATCGCGAGCTCCTGAAGCGCCCGCGCATACCCATCGTCGACCCTCCTCACATCAACCCTCTCGCGCCCGAGGACCATGGAGAGGCGCATGGCCAGGATCCGGTCTATGTCGAGCCCCAGCCACTTCTCGGGAAAGTCGTAGATCGACGTATCGCCCCTCTCGGGAGGGGTGGCCGGGCCCGCGAACACCGTTGGGTAACCGGTTCTCCCCACGAAGATTGAGGGTGGTGTGGACCCGAAGAGCTCGAGCTTCCCCGACGAGACGACGGGCCTTATCTTAGCT
>QMWY01000255.1 GCA_003661865.1 Thermoprotei archaeon | reverse complement strand
CTTGATACCAACGGTACCTGCGAACACCTGGTTGATGGGTATACGCGACGGAACCTTGTCCTCGTAGACAGCGACAGTGCTCCATGAACCCGTCGAGTTCTCCAGAACATACAGGACGTACCCAGAGGAGATGTTCAGCCCAGCATCTAGGTACAGAGCAGCTACGGAAACGGGGAAGCTAAGCACCGAGGAATCCCAGCTTAACACGAGAGAAACCGCTGGACTCTCAACAACCTCCGACGCGCTCCCCACAACTATTCGCGGCTCGGGATAGGTATAGTTCCTAACAAAGACCCAGTCATATATGTTGCCGCTACCATCATCACCATCATTTATTAACCATAGGTAACCTGCATTACTCTCAGAGCTAGAGACTTCTCGTAACACTCCAGGGGTTAGGTCCCTAAAGATACTGCCTGCACCAGTAACCACTACTTGATAAATGTGGTAACTCGCATCGTTCGAATTCCGTTTTTTGTCACAATCGAGTTGATACCATTCAAACCATTGAACTATGCATAATCCACTTATATCTTTTCCATCCTGGGGAAAATCATCAATGAAGCCTAGGATACTATTATTGGAAGGGCCTATCCCTACACCACCGTCCCAGTCGCTTTTAGTCTTAGTGGGCGCCATTTTGAAGTGTACGACTATGGGAGGCGTGAACCATGCTTTCGTGCTCACCGCTTCAGTTGAGTTGCCGCCAGGAACAAGCAGAGCTGTTCCATTGAGAATTGGTGTTTGCTCCTCTATCACCCACTTCGTTTCTAGCTCTGCTATTGTTGTATAGTTGAAGTCGTCGAAGAACGGGAATACTTGCTCCGGATCGTGGTAGCTTGTGTAGGGATTGGGTCCTCCATGCATTAGGTGGAGGGTTATTGTTGTGTTTGCGGGTATGTGCGGCACTCTAACCCATATCCTAGCTTCCTTGTTGTTGTAGTCGAAGTACTCTATCCAGTAGTACAGCGGGTTTCCGGAGAAGTCAGTGATGTATATATCTGAGCCGTTGGGCTTCACGTAGCTCCAGCCTTCCCAGTTGGGGCCCAGGGTTATGTTAACTTGGTAGTTCGTTAAGTCGCTGCCCGACTGCTCGGTCACGTTGACATAGGTAACTCTGGCAGCAGATGGGGCAGTGGAGTTAACTACGAGGTAGTTCCCATCATCTTCTTGAAGAGAGCTCAGATCACCTGAGTAGCTACCCTTGACAACCTCGAATCCTGTGGGCGGGTGTGAACCTTCCTCCGTGCTGTTGTAGCCTAGGGCTGCTGTCGCGTACCCGTCTATGACCCTGGGTGCGTAGGTGATGGTGTAGTTCGCTAGCGGCGGTGGCTGCGGTGTTGGTGCTGCGGGTATGGGGTAGACCTGCGTCACTTTGGTGACTGCTGGGCTCTCCGCTTTGGTTCCAGGCTGGACGATCAGCGTGACCCTGTAGCTCTTGGCGGGGTTGAAGGGCCCTGTGATCCCGATGGTCTTCGTCTCGCCTACTTCGAGGAGCTCGCTGAGCCTGCCGTGAACCACGTTGTTGTCCTCGTCCCTGATGAAGTAGTAGGTGATGAGCGCGGGGGAGCTGCCGCTGTTCCTCACCGTTATATCCATCCCGGTGCTCGAAACCTTGATATCGTCTATGGATACATCCACACCACTCAGGGCCAGGTAGTCTCTCAGGGTCTCCATCTGCCTGTTGAGGAACTCCGTCAGGTTCCCCATCATGAGGGTGAGGGATATCGTGAACGCCGCCACCATCATCAGTATGAAGACCCCGGCGATGATAGTCGAGGTCCCGGCCCTAGACCTACCCCTCCACAACGAGGCTCACCTCAACCCTAACCCCTTCGGGGCCCGTCAGCACCACCCTGTGCACGCCGGGTGTGAGGGGATGGCTGATCACAAGCTCGCTTACCTCGCCCGACCTCAGGTACTCCCCGAAACCCGATATGAGGCTGGCTTCATCCACCTTCGCACCGTCTACGTAGGCGGTGTCGAACAGCACGTTGGTCTTGGAGGCGACGTAGATGTATATGTGTATCCTGCCCGCGGCATCATCATCATAGAAAGCGTCTACGACCAGCACCTGGGTCAGCGCAGCCTCGCTCCTCTCAAGCACCTCCTCGAATCTCTCGAGCCTGGAATCCATCAGCGACTTGGAGTATAGGTAGATGGTGAGCCCCACGCTGAAGCCTATGAGAAGCAGGATCGTGGCTGCAACGATCTCGGAGAGGCCCCGGCGTACACGCATCAATAACCGCCATAGTTACGTGTTGCCAGACAAGGTATATAAAACGAGCTCGACGTGGGAAGAGGCGCGGTGCGTTCTCTTAGGCGACCCGCCTGTCCCCCGGCCCGATGTGCCCGGCCGCCGTCTGGACTATCACCGTCTTCAGCCCCTGCTCCTCGAGAACCTTCTTCACCTCGAGCATCTCCGCCACGCTTGGCCTCCTCAGGTTCCTGCGCCTGAACGCGGGGAAGTAGTCTAGGACCGTCACCTGTATACCGGGGTCTATCGAAGCTATCCTCCTGCCGGCCTCAGCGATCTCGTCTAGCGTGACCAGCTCCCTGTTGTAGACGAGGCCAACGCCTAGGTACACCCTATCGCCGTACCTCTCGTAGATGTACTCGACGGCCCTCCACGCAGTGTTCAGGTACCTGGACGCGAGGTCCCTGTCGCGCAGCCCCGTGATCCTCATGTATGTGTCGATCCGCGCGCACTTGGGCTCGACACCTATGTTGTTGCACCCAGCCTCCACAAGCTCGTCGATGTAGTCGGGTGTCAGGAGCGTGCCGTTGCTATCTAGGTGCCTCCT
>QMWY01000254.1 GCA_003661865.1 Thermoprotei archaeon | reverse complement strand
GGTGCTCCGGGGACGCCGCTAGGTGCTTAAGACCGTCAGCATCGACGACCATCTTCCTGCCCTGCCTATGAGCCTCCTCAATGATCGCCAGAACGGCTTCGCGAGTCTCGTCCCTCATGCCAAGGCCCATGCCGAGCGCCACCACGTCAACCCTGCTGATCCACGGCTTGAGGAGCTCGATGTGCTCCGGCGCTAGGTAGTCGTGCCGGGGCAGCCTTATCGTTATCAGATCGGGTGAGCAGGATGCTATCACATCGGCTGCGCGCTGGGGGGCAGCTACGAAGGCTAAGTCAACACCGCTCCTCAGCGCTGCAAGGGCCGTGAAGGTCGGGGCTCCTGTAAACGTTTCTGAACCCCCAACTACGAGGACGCGGCCGGCCTGGCCTTTATGGCTCTTCATACCCCTCCTAGGCACCCTGTACTCGACATCGCCAGGGCCTACGTAGAGCCACGCCTCCGGGGGTATTCCTATGCTTACAACGACTATCTCTCCACAGAGGTCCCTCCTCCTAAGCATCCCCTTCTTAGGTCCGTGGAAGGTCACCGTTACATCAGCCCTTACCACGGGGCCCAGCTCCTCACCAGTATCGGGGTCGAGCCCCGAGGGTATATCGACCGAGACCTTGAGCCCTCTGGATGAGTTTATGATCTCAATAGCCCTTGCGTACAGGCTACGCACGCGTCCCCGAACACCGATGCCGAGAAGAGCGTCAACTATCGCGTCAGCAGCTACTGGTGAGGGCAGGTCGTTCAGGTCCTTAACCACCTTCACGCGCACGGATAGGTCCATGTGGTAGAGCGCCTTGAACTCCAGGGCGCTGGCCTCAGGCCTAAGCTCTTCAGGCCTCGTCAGCAGGTAGAGGTCTACTACGCCTCCCCTAGATGCTAGGTGCCGGGCGGCGGTTATACCGTCGCCTGCGTTCCCCCCAGCACCCGCGAACACGACTATACGCTTCCCCTCCGCACCCCCAAGCCTAGAGTCGATCACGTCGGCCACAGCCCTCCCGGCGTTCTCCATGAGGAGCTCTGTGGGGACCCCGAGTGCAGCGGCGTTCCTATCCAGCACCCTTACATCGAGAGACGTGAGGGGTTCTCCAAAGCGCAAAATCCGGTCCCGGGTAACCACTAGGAGGCCAAGCTATTTAGACGGGGTGCAGCTCGCTGCGCAGCCCAAGGGCCTTGACGAAATCCGCTAGGCGCTTGAGAGCCCTGCGCTTCTCACGCAACTCGATCCTCGATGAGTCGATCGCAGCCTCGAGCATCGCTATTGTCCTCTCCATGGTCTTCAGATCCACGGGGAAGGGGAACCCGTCCTTGCCTCCGTGGGCGTAAGCATAGACCAGCGGATCCATAGGATGGGTAACGGGGTCCCTATGGCTGGGCCTGGCGTTGTATATGAGGTCTGCCACCAGGGCAAGGGCCCTTATGGTCTCGGGACCCACGCCCGGTACCAGCGCCAGCTCCTCGAAGCTTCTCGGCGAAGCCTCTGCAAGCCTCCTAAGGCCCCTCTCGATCCTCCTAAGGTCGGCTACGGGCCTGTAGAACCTGGGGTTGGTTCTGGTTATGCGCAGCGCCCTAAGGGGCGTAGGTACCTGGGTCCCCAGCCACCTCTCAAGCCCTGTAACCCCCTTGAGCATCCTGTTTACGAGCGCCACATCCCTTAGCAGGCGGCGCGGCCCCTCAGCTACTAAGTCAACCATTGTCCTGCGTGTCTGCTCCGAGGGTTCATCGACCAGGTTTAGCGATGGCGAGGTACCGTTGCAGGCAACGCCGCTGTGGGGCTCGCGGCTCAGCGGCGGGGGTAAAGCTCCGTGGACGTGGTACCTGCGGGCCATACGCACCTCTATATTCATCCCCTGCTGAACGACTGTCCAGAGCCCGCTCTCAGACACTATGAGCCCGTGTATGTAGAGCGTGTAGCCGTCCTGCAGCAGCGCGCTGTCTATACGTGCGCCCACCCTGCTGGCGGTCTCTAGCCTAGAGACGTCCACATTGTCGCCCAGCTCCCGCAGCTCTTGAGGAACCCTACGGGCATCCGCACCCTTCCCCCCTAACACAGCCATCCCCAGCTCCCCGAAGCTCTTGGTGTTTGCAACGTTCTTGAGGACGTAGAGCACTACTGTTGTCGAGCCGCTGCTATCCCAGTCCATACCTATGACGTTGTTGAACGCCTGGAACCAGAATGGGTCTGCTAACCTCCTCACGACCTCATCAGGCCCGAACTCGTCTACGAGGTAGAGTAGCAGTGCCCTAGCCAACCTCTTCATGTACCTCAGCAGGTGCGGCGGTACATGCCCGTCGTGCAGCGGCAGTTCAGCGATACCCTCCAACACCCTTAACCCGATCAGGTGGCTAGGCGCTACGGGGCTATTATGCGCGCCGCCCTAGCACCTGCTTCATCCTTAAATCTCAGCGTGATAATTCTAGACCCGCTGGTGAGGGCGCTTGGCCAAGCCCAAGCTGTTCATAACGCGCGAGCTCTTCGAGGACGTCATTAAGAAGCTCGAGGAGTACTACGATGTTGAGGTGTGGGATCGGTACCAGCCCCCGCCGTACGAGGTGCTTCTGCAGAAGGCTAAGGAGGTTGATGCCCTTGGGAGCCTCCTGACTGATAGGATCGACTGTAACCTGCTGCAGCAGGCGAAGAGGCTGAGGATCGTTGCCCAGTACGCCGTTGGGTACGACAACATAGACGTCGAGTGTGCGACTAGGCTAGGGATATACGTGACCAACACCCCGGGCGTGCTTACGGAGGCGACGGCGGAGCTCACCTGGGCCCTGCTCATGGCCGTTGCGAGGAGGATCGTGGAAGC
>QMWY01000253.1 GCA_003661865.1 Thermoprotei archaeon | reverse complement strand
GCTCAGGACCGCATCGCCCTTGCCGTGGAAGTCTATGAAGCTTCGTGAGAAGCCGGTTAACCTGCCCAGAGAGTCCACCTCGGGCACAACGGCTATGTAGTCATCTAGGCCCAGCTCCTCTACAGCACGGCGGGCAAGGGGCTCTAGACCTCCCGAAACAACCAGTGTGTATACGCCGTGCCTTCGCAGCTCCTTAAGCCTCTCGGACCCCGGCCTCCACGGGACGCCGCGGAGAATCCTCTCGATCGTGCTGATGTGCACGCCCCGCCACAGGGATAGGTCTAGGTAGACCCACTCGTCATAGGTTATGATCCCTTCCTGGAACAGCGCGGGGTATCTAGAGGCGAGTAGGTAGCTGCCTAGAACCACGTGGAGGTAGCGCCAAGAGCTCCTGATGGGGGTAAGCGTGCCATCGAGGTCGAGAGCCAGCACCAGCCTAGGCCTCCACATGGCTAAAGCCCCGCGCCCCGGCTCAGAGAGGCAGGCTATCTCACCTATCGGCGAGTGCGTAACCTCATCACAGCCGCAGGGGTTAAGCCCCCCGATACCGTTAGCGTTACTAGATGATGAGCAGGCTGGCTGCTACACCTCCCTGACTATCCGTCGTGATGACATGGCGGAGTTCTGATCTGGACTGTGCGCACCAGTGTCAGACGGGTCCAACTCCTCATCGGATCGGGTCACTGGCGGCCTCTTCATCCACAGCTAGAGCTAGCCTCGGGAGCGGTAATAAGGGGTTTGTCGCCACATAGAGACCCCTTCGAGATAAGCTCCTCAGCCCTCCTCATCAAGAATTCAAGCCCTCCGTAGCGCCTCGCCACTGCTGAGAAGCGATGCGGTGTGAGCCGTATGGGGGCTGGGGCATCCCCAAGGAGCAGCGGCTCAGGTAGGCGTATGGACTTAGCGACACGCCTCAGGAACTCTAGGTACGGCGGTTCTTGTGGAAGCAGGAGGAGCCTAGAGACGGCCATGTCTAGGAGGAGCGGATCCTTTGATAGTACTACGTAGCCCCACCTCCTAGCCCTGCCAAGGAAGGGTGCGTCGCCCTCGATGACATACGTCCCCTCGAGTAGTGCGCAGAGGGGCTTCCTGCAGAGGTTTACGATAACCGTGTTCACATTTGCTGAGGCTAGGCTGCCCATAGCGATGCTCAGCGCCTCCCGCGTCAGGGCGCTGAGCATTAGCTGCGGAGCGGCTCCAGTTAGCGAGAACACGTCATCTGTTCGCGGACGCGCTATTAATAGGCCCTCAGTATACACCTCCCTATACAGGTGGGCATTCGCAATACTCCCCCTCCTATCAACGACCTTGACGCTTGTCCGGGTAAGCGTCGAGGTATCTACGGTCCTGAACCCGTAGAACCTCTCAAGCTCGCTTCGCCGCCCGTAACGAGCCGTTATGAGCAGCGATACTTCAACACCGCTCCTCATCAATAAATCCACAAGTCCTGAAACCACCTCCCTAGAGGGGGCGGTATCGGGAACGTAGGGGCTCTCAACTCTTACAACCAGTATAACCTCGCTGCTCCTGAGGAGGCTCGGGCACGCCGCATCTACGACCCTGCCTGCGCTACCCGAAGTTGCGGTGATTACCCTGCTGCCCTCAGCGTGTCGGGCTCCCATCACCGCTCACTCGATGGCGAAGTCATCATAGGGGCGGTCAGGGGTCGTGGTCTCTTCACGGCTCGGCATCGCGGGGCTCAACCATCATTCCGCCTGCAGGGGTTAGCGACGCAGGCCCCTCATCACGTGTTCAGGGCTCAGACCCGGGTTCAGCTACAGCATCCCCGTAGAGGTATTGGTGGCCGGGGTTATAGTGTCTAGGGCGTACTAGGGGAGCCTGGCTAGGGCGTAGATCTCCGTAACTACGAAGGGAGCTATTACCGCTAGCGCTACAAGGTTCCCGTTAGCTATGGCCGCTGCGGCGCCCACCCCTAGGGGAACGCCAAGTATGAATAGGGTTATGTCGCGCTCCAGGATCTTCTCGTGGTGCCCCTTCGGGGTTATGCGGTAGGGTATCTTCTTCCTCAGGAGCCCTAGGAGGGAGTACACGGCGAGCACGGGCGTTAGCACTCCTAGGATAGCGGCGTTACGCCCGAGCTGGACCAGGGTCTGGCATAGGCTCAGCTTCTCGACCCTTACACCCAGCCATAGCTGAGCAGCTACGTAGAGGCCTGTCGCTACCCCAGCAGCTATCAGCACCGCTGCTACGGGTGGGTCGCTTATGAACTCCGTGAGGAGGTCTAGGTGCACCTCCTCAAAAGCCCCCGTAACGGCAAGCCCTAGGGCTATGGTCATCGGTATGGAGTAGGCGGGCTGGAGCATGTACATCATCATCTCGAGCTTTACGTGTAGTGGTAAAGGTGCGCGGATCACCCTGGAGAAGCTCCTTGAGAACACCTCAGAGGTTCCATACGCCCAGCGGCTCTGCTGGATCCTCAGCGACGTGAGCTTGGAGGGTACAAGCACCTCGACAAAACCCCCGTTTAGCGTTCTCGGCCTTATGCCCCGTGCTGCAAGCTTAGTGCCCAGCCATATATCGTCCTGTATAATGCCCCAGCCCCAGAACCCTATAGACCGGAGGATCTTCCTGGGGATGGCTGTTCCACAGCCCAGAGGGAAGACGAAGAGCCCTAGCGACGAGCGTAGGGTGTAGAAGAAGAACGACATTACGTTGGTGCTGTAAACAAGGGCCTCGCTCAACCTATTCCTAACGTAGCTGTAGGCCCTCCAGGGGACCACGACCACCTCATCATCGTCGGCCTCGCTGGCTACGCGCACTATCGTGTCCTCATCGATCTTAGAGTCGGCGTCGAG
>QMWY01000252.1 GCA_003661865.1 Thermoprotei archaeon | reverse complement strand
TGACCGCTATCTGCCTGAATATTGAGAGCGCCTCGGGAGATACCTTGGCGCTCAACCAGCTCACCTCCATATTACACTTGATATAACATCCTTTTCAGTTTTTTGCTCGCTGGGCGCCTTGGCCGCAGTGCTGGGCGTGCTGGTGACGGTCTTGGTGATGGTGGTCTTCGTTGTCACGAACCTAGACTGGACGGGCGGCGAGGTCCCCACAGGCAGCCCCATGGCCGCTAGGGTCGCCTGTATCTCGGCGGGGGTCCTCAGTATCGAGGCCATGGCGGCGTCCCAGTCGCCGCGCCTGACGGCATTGACGAAGCTGTCAATGCTCCTCTTGAGCTCGGGCAGCGTGCCCGGACCCACGTCTATGATCCTGGAGAGCTCGTGGGTGCCTATCTCCAGGAGCTCCAGCCTGAGCCTGGTCGGCACGCCCTTGGCGAAGGTGGCGTAGCCGCCGGCTATCAGGCCCGTTATGAAGTGTATGAGCCTGTTGAACCAGCCCTTGGTGAAGATGTCGCCTATCAGCTCCAGTATCGCGGCTATGCCCTCGCCGCCGACTATGGCAGAGTACGTCTCCGTAGGTATTCCCGCCTCCCTCGCGAAGCTCTCAATTAGCGGGTCGAGCCACCTCGTCAGGGAGACCTCGGGCATGCGCACTCCCGTATAAAGAAGTCCTTATATGGATAAAAAGGTTTCTTTGGGTTTTATGTTGCCGCTACTGGGCGAGGGCGAAGTACAGGGAGAGCGCTATTATCACTAGCCCGACTATGAACAGCACGAGGCCGACCTGCCAGTGGTGCCACGGCGACGGGTGCCTGCTCGTGGAGAAGGTGCCGAAGTCGTAAGCGTCGTCGACTATCAGGAACGCACCTATGCCTGCTATTATGACGCCGCACACCATGTACGGCAGGTACGGCAGAATCTTCTCAATGAAGCTGTCGGCGCCGCCTGCCAACTCACTCACCGAACAGCAGCTTCCTCAGCCCCTTGATCTCCTCCTCGAGCCACTTCCTCCCCTTGGGGTGCTCGTCTATGACCTCCGCCAGGTCGGGCCTCCTCTCCCTCAGCCAGCTGTACACCCTCTCCGGGGTGAACCTCTCCCTGGCCTCCCTGAACCTGGTTATTATCAGCCTGACCATGCCCAGCGTCGCCGTCACCACCTTCGCCACCCTCCTGAACTCCTCCTCGCCCAGCCTGGACTTCAGCTGGGACACCGCCTCGTCGGCGCCCTCGCTCAGGAACCTGTACATGTGCAGGTCCCTGTCTATCGCCACCTTGAGGTACTCCGGCCTCACCCCCTTCATCAGCGACAGCACCATCCTGTCCAGTATGCCCTTCGCCACGCTGTAGTTCGACATCACGAGCTCGGCCAGGATCCTACTTCCCCTCACCTGAGCCACCTCCCGCGGCCTGCTTCGGCTGGTTCATCTTCATTAAGGCGTCACCTATGAACTGCCCCAGCAGCTCGCCTATGGGGCCTCCTATCTGCTCTATGGCCTTGCCCAGCGTGTTCCCGAAGACCTCCATCTGCTTCATGGCGAACTCCTTGTCCATCTTGTCCTTCTCCTCCTCCTTCTTCAGCTTGTGGAGGAACTCCGCCATCTCCTTCTGCATCTTGTACATCTTCTCGAGAGCCTCCACCTCCAGCTTCTTCATGTACGCCTGCATCTTGTAGTCGAGCTCCTTGAGCTTCAGCTGCACCAGTGGGCTGGACGCCGACCCGCCGCTGCCGCCGACCTTGACGAGGCCTGCCTCCTGCAGCTGCTTGAGGGTCGACGTCAGGTAGCCTACGGGGTCGAACTTCACCGTGCTCTTGAGATCCTCTATCTCCTTCTCGAGTATCTTGGCCCTGGCCTCCTCGAGCTCCTTCACGAGCTTGGCGACCGTATCGGACTCGCCTCCCCTGCTCTTCAGCATCTCGATTAGTGCCTTGAGTACCTCGGCGAGGACGACCGCCGTCACGTCGTTCTGGCCTCCCTTGCCCTGGGACATCATCAGTATCGGTATCAGCGCGGCAGCGTTGCCTCCGCTCTCGGCCGCCCTGACCATGGCTATCAGCCTTATCGCCTCGCGCCTCTTCTCCTCAGGCAGGGACATGAGGTACTTTAACGTGGAGTCGTCCAGCCCCAGCCCGAGGTTCGGCTTGTTGCTGCCGGAGTCGGAGATGCCGAGCTCCCTCTTCAGCTCCCTCAGCCTCTTCTCCTTCTCGAGCTTCTTCAGCTCCCTCTCCAGGAGTATCTCCTCTATCTTGGCCTTCTTCGCCTCCCTTATGAGCTCGAGCTCCTCCTCCTCGAGGAGCTCGTCGAGCGGCGACCTCCTCTTGGCTGACGTCACCTCCCTCTCGAGGAGCTCCTCCAGCCGCGTGGGCTTGACCGGGGGCCTGTATGCGGGCTGAGACATGCCTACTCAACCTCCACCTTCCTCTCGATCACCACCTGGTAGCCCATCTTCCTGAACAAAAGCTCTATGCACTCGACTATGAAGTCCCCGAGGTCGCCCGTGTACCCCTTGCTCTTCATGTAGTCGTAGAACAGCAGTATCTTCGGGTTCAGTATCACCTTCCTGAGCACGGGCGTCGCGTACGCCACGACCTCGCGCTCGGCGGCGACCTCGGCCATCCTCCCGGCGGGGCGCTCGACGTGCTGCTGCACCACCTCGACGCCCCCGCCCAGGTCCAGCCCGTGCGCCTCCCTTATCGCCCTCCTGAGCAACTCCCTCTCCTCGAACGCCTGGTGCACCGGCGATTGCCTTGGCTCCGGCTCTGCTCCCGCCACCTGCTCCCACAACTGCTCCTGCCCCTGCTGAACAGAATCCTGCTGTATATTAG
>QMWY01000251.1 GCA_003661865.1 Thermoprotei archaeon | reverse complement strand
GTGTGACTAGGGGTCTTAGGTAGTGCCCATCGCACTCAACGTGGCTCCAGTAAAGCCCCAGGACTCGTACCTCCTATGGACCGCCTCCAGGATCTTGAGGCCCTCGCTAACCATGCCCTCCCACACCATATGCATGGCAACCGCTACCTCTACCCCTGTCCATGGGGTGTCCATCTGGCTGGAGATCGTGTATGGAATCCCGAGGGGGTTGAAGTACTTCATATCGCCGGAGAGGGCGGGGCGCGGCTTCCCTGGGTAGGTGGCGTTCAGCAACCCCTCCCATTTACGGAAGTTGTACCTGTAGATCGCGCGAAGCGTTAACAGAACCTTACCCCTATCGATCGCGTATCCCATGCCAAGGATCTGCTCTAGGTACCACTCACCGGTGAGAGCTGCTGACATACACGCCCTATCCCTGTACCCTGATACAGGGTCGTACCACAGGTCGAAGTACTCACCGTTCCACAGCTTATCAACAAGGTTCCTGCGCGCCTCATCGAGTATCTGGGTGTAGCGCTGGGCATCTCCATCGCCCACGGCGCTAGCCATAGCCGCTACAGACCCCAGGGCGGCGACCCATAGATCGGATGTGAAAACCGCCACCCCTACTAGGCTCATCGCGTCAAAGGTGTTCACAGCCACGGGCACGTACATGGGGCCCGAGAACAGTGCTCTCATAGTGATGCTCCTCACTGCATCCCACGTCCTAAGCCCCGTCCTGAAGGACATCGCGTCAGCAACCCTTGAAAACCCCTCTCACCCAGATGGGGGTGCGTGGTAGGGGAGCTTGAGCCCTGCATCGTCATGCTGCCTGAGAACAGCATCCACAACCTCCTTAACCCTTGGCCAGAGCCTCTTGAGGAAGCCTACATCCCCGGTCCATCTATAGACCAGCGCTACTAAGAGTAGGAATTCGGGCATCAGGTCTACGCGGTCGTACCCGTCAACTCTATCAATGGTTCCATGGAGTAGATGGGGGACCCGACCCCTAGGATCCCGACCAGTCTTCTCAACAATACTCTTTACAGCCCTACGGAACTTCTCAACGTCGTGCTGTATCGATGGGTCTCTGGCGAGCAGCTCCCTATAGAGCCTCATGTTTTCGGGGAACGCAAGAGCATAGATCTCGTAGAAGGGGCTTTTACCGGGTTCCAGGATGAGGCTTGCTATATGTTCAACAGCTCTGCGTACGAGATCGGGGAAGAGCAGGGCTACTCCTACAAAGCCCCAGAGAGCCACATCAACAGTGTTGAGACCGCAGCACCCCGGACCCCCTTCCCACACGGCGAAGACCCCTTCGCGCGTCAGCCACGTTGACTTGGCCAGGGTTGAGACCTGCGACGAGACTAGGTCCTTGATCCACTCTGGGTACGTAGCGTCGTAGATCGCGTCTACGAAAGCCCTAACCCTTTCGCGAAGCAGGTCCACATGCTTGGATACGTAGCCCGCGACCTCTACCGCTGAGGAGAACATGTTCTCGTAGTAGTGCCCCAGGACCCTAGCCTTGTAGTCCACGTGGTTTGGAAAGAACCACGCAAGTACTAGGGTGACCTCAGCCTCTTCACCAGGTCCTAGCGATACGCGACGGGTAACCACGCCATAGAGCTCGCCCGGTCCCTGAGCATCAGGAGAGCCCTCGACAACCCCATCGCCTCTGAAGTCAACCAGCACCCTTCTAATCACCTCAACAGCGCCGCGCTCACCACTAACTAAGAAGCTCGCTAGGGAGTCTGCACCACCTACAAACCCCATAGCCATAGAGCCCCTGTACATCCCGTGATGCGGAGACACCCCCTCTCCTAGAAACTCTATACCTGTAAACTCACCGGTCTGCACCCCGCGATTCTTAGGTATAGAGCCTTCAACACTGCTAAACGGGTTCTTAGAGAGGGCCATGAGCGCTAGCTCAAGCCTATGCCTACTAATGTTCCTGAGCCTGAACCTGAACACCGCTACGGGTAGCGATGAGCTCCTCAGGTTGCCCGGTATGATCGGTGAGAACGCTTCTAGCTCTACGCAGAGCCCGAGCTCGTCAAAGGCGGAGTCGGCGTACCTAAGCCTAGCGATCGGGGGTCTGCCATCGAACTCTATCCTTTCAACGCCCCTGACCCACGGGGTGTGGTAAGGATCTATGACGCACCCTCCACACGACCTGTAGGAGGCGCATAGCCCCTCGCGGTCTCTCCATATACCTGTTTGGAGAAGTCTAACAACGGGTTCTTCGCCAGGTGCACGGGCCCGGAGGGCGAACACGAGGTCGTCGGGCCCCATGGGGAACTCCGGCTCCCCATACCCGCTCCACGGCTTGTTGTTGAATATGAGCCACTCGTACAGCCTTCCATCAGGCCTTATCTCTATAGAGCCCGTCCCTATACCCCCCAGTGCAACACCCGATGCAGGGAAGCCTACAGACACCACCCTCATAGCGCCCGCCCAGCAGGAGGCGAGGGTAGGCTCCTCCGGGCACATGCACGCTGGTATAGTATTAAGCTATGCGCCATCGACCTTCGGAAGCGCTGTGCTGTGGAGCGTGTTTAGCACCTCGCCCAGCTCCTCCCGCGGAGCTAGGATCGTGGCTGATGGCCTCCCTCGACCTTGCACAGCCCCTTCACGCTGAGCCCCGCCCTCTTAACATCCCCTAGAACCCATTCGAGGCTTTCCGAGAAGCGTAGCCCATCCCCTATGAGGGCCACGTGAATAATCGACCCACCGCCCCTCCAGCAATGCTCACAGCCACGTTGTCGTAGTGGGGCTCGCCCACCACCAGCGCCTCGCCCTCACCAGCAAGCCTCACAGCCTCAATCAGCGAGAAGGGGCGGCGAAAGAGC
>QMWY01000250.1 GCA_003661865.1 Thermoprotei archaeon | reverse complement strand
GGGTAGTAGGGCGGCGGCATCATCCAGAAAAACCTTCTCCAGATCCTCCACCAGCTCAAAGTGCTTCACCAGTAACCCATCGCTTCTAGGGCTAAAACCCCTTTACCCCTGTGTGCTCTGGGTCCCTAGGCTCTTAGCCAGGGCTTCGGCGTACCTCCTCCACACCTCCATGAGCTGCCTGTAGATCTCCATTGTTACGACGTATGAGTAGTGGTACATCATCCAGTAGTACATCATCCACATCAGGTAGCCGGGGTCGAGCACTGGGACTGGTGGGGCGTAGTAGGCGTAGTATGGGTATGGGTAGTAGTAGCCCCACCAGTACATGGTCACCACCATGCGGGCGGGACGTATGGGTAGCTCCACCAGTACCCTGGCCTATACCATGCGTACCAGTACCACGCTGGGTATCCCGGGTACCACGCGCCCCAGCCCCACCAGGGCGGCGGGTACCACCAGCCTCCCCATCTCCACGGTCCTAGCAGCCACCAGCAGCTACCCCTGCCGAAGACCCATCCTGGGCGCTGCCACGGCGGTAGGTGGCTGAACGGCCCCCTGCCGGGCCATGGGCTTGCCCAGCCCCACCTACCCTTCCCGCCGCGCCATCCCCATCCAGCTCCGGGCCATATCCACGCCATCTCGCCTCACCAAGTATTCTGTGCAGCTGCACAGAACTAATAAGCTTTTGCACCTAGTCACCCCAGAACGAGTCCAAGGGATCGTAGAACATCTACCAGCCTAGCACCAGGCGGCGCATTGTACACCGCTATCCCCATCCCCTGTAGCGCAGAGAGGACGCGGGGACCTGTCAAGGGCGCTATCACTGCCCTGCACATGAGCTGGGACACCACCTGGGCGAAGGCAGGTCCAGCACCGCCCCTCATCGACGCAACCGGGTTCGGGACTACGTAGACCGCAGCGAGCCTGCTCTGGACAATATCCACCACGGCTATCATGGGGGTGCGCGCGAGCATCTGCGCGATCGTGGAGTTCGCGCCCATGTTATCCAGGACGGGTGCGCATACCCTAAGAGCGTTTGGCGGTGGCGGGGGTACGGAGGGCTGCTGGAATGGCTGAATCCCCTGGCTCCACCGCCACCCACCTCTTCCACCACCTGGGCCCATCCTGCCTCTGCCCCTGCCATAGCCTCCTCCTTGGGGCCACGCCAAGCATGTTCACCGAGATGTGTGCGTATGCACAGATTATATGCCTACCCCTTCCCCAACACCTAATAACTTCGCAGGAGGGTACTGAGCACCAGCGAGTGTTGAGGGGGTGGGACGGGTGCGCAGAGTTAGGATCGAGACGCCCTCGCGGCTACACCTAGGGCTCTACAACGTCCTAAGCGATGAGGGCAAGCTTTTCGGAAGCATTGGTGTAGCCGTTGAGCCCCCCAACGCTGTTGTCGAGGCTGTGGAGTGCGACGGGGCACCCGACATAAGGTTTGCCAACAGGACCCCTTACGACCTAGGCGATGTTGTGGAGAGGGTTAGGCGTGGCGTAAGCGGTGTTGATAGGTGCGTAGAGGTCAGGTTTCTCCAGAGCCCCCCGCGCAATGTGGGCTTCGGGTCTACGACACAGCTGAGCCTAGCTGCAGCGGTTGCCGTGCACAAGGTCATGGGGATAGACCCCGATGTCCCATCCCTAGCGCTGCGTATGGGGAGGGGTAGGATCTCCGGTATAGGTGTGTGGGTGTTCCAGTACGGAGGCTTTGTAGTTGATGGGGGTAGGTTCAGCGAGGAGAGCATGGCTAGGCACGTATCAGTGCTCCTAGCACGCATAGCTCTCCCCGAGACCTGGAGGTTCGTAGTGGTGCTGCCGCGTGGCGTTAAGGGACCCTCGGAGGCTGAGGAGGACTGGTATAGGAGGCTGGAGCCCATGGAGCGTGGGCTGTCGCGCGAGCTCGCGTACCTAGTCCTCAACTTCCTCATGCCCGCTGCCGCCCTCGGGGATGCCGAGGTCTTCGGAAGGGCCCTCACGAAGATCCAGAGGCTCGTGGGGCAGTACTTCTCTAGGTACCAGGGAGGTGTGTTCTGCTGCAGGGAGACTAGCGTGGCTGTAGAGGCGCTTCTGGAAAGCGGTGCCTATGGAGCTGGGCAGAGCAGCTGGGGGCCCATAGCCTACGGGCTAGTCCTCGGCGAGGGTATGGCCCACGACGTTGCGCAGGGGGTGGAGAAGAGGCTTGAGAGGGAGGGGATCGACGCGGAGATCATGGTTGTTAAGCCTGCTAACCACGGGGCCCGTGCTATATAAGCTTTGCCTACCATGCAATGGCCCCTCGAAAATTGTTGAGGACTAGGGCTATGAGCAGCGCAGTATTACCCGGTGGTCGAGATAGCGCCCGGAAACGAGCTCAAGAAGCTGCTGGTAAGCGTTGCATCGCTTCTAACCCTAGCGATCCTAGGGGGCCTCGTAATCCTGCTTAGCCTTGCAGGTTAGGAGGTGTCTTCACACCCCTTCTCCTGAGAAGAGCTAGGAGGGGTGCTGCGGAGGCTATCAGCACCCATGCTGGTATGGGCAGGCCCGCGGCTGTTGATATAAAGACGCCGCGGACCCCTCTAAGGGCAACGGCTACAGCGGCAACGGCTTCACCCAAAGCGATCGCGGTGAGCGCCACGGGGCCCCGCTCCTCAACGAGCCTGGGTGAGGACCATGCGAGCAGGGTCACGGGTGCTAGCGGGAGCAGCAGTATGGATGTGAGCACCGAGAGCTCCACCACGAAGCCCAGCCTGAGCATCGCGAAGCCCCACATGGACGCTACTAGCAGGGCTAGGGTGCCGTAGCGCACAGCCGCTCTACTACGCCTAGCAAGGTCGTGTTCAGCGCTGCTCGTAAG
>QMWY01000249.1 GCA_003661865.1 Thermoprotei archaeon | reverse complement strand
GGCACGGTCGAGGACGTGGTATTCAATACTACAGTAACCCCGCTCAAGGTCTACACCTTCAGCGAGGATGGAAAGTACCTAGTACCAGGCGTGGAGGTCACCGTGTTCTTCAAGCCAGCACTAAACTACACCTACATGGAGAGCTTCAAAGTACTAAACTGGAAGAGCGTACCATGGGATGAGAAATACTTCATAGATAAGGACTTCGACTACGGCTACAACGTCTCGGCAGTATCAGGCTCCGAAGGCTACGCCCTATTCTACCTACCATCATGGACCAACAGCACACTAATAGGGAAGAGCAAGTGGGCAAGCCTAGACCTAGACGGTGATAGTGTAGCTGAAGACTTCTCAAGAGGAGGCCTCATAAGCCTAGTCAAGCTAGGCGTGGGCACGGACTACGGCACGCCAGGCGTAAGCGTGGAGAGCTTCTCAGTACCATTCGAAGACTCCTTCAGCAACTGGAACATAACCGAAGCCTACAACGCTACCTTAGGCTTCGCCTGGAACACCACCAAGGCCGAGGGAACATTCTACACGGCAAAAGCCAAGGTACTCAACGCGGTAGGCGTACCAATGGCAGGCTACAACGTAACACTACGCATACCAGAGGACACGCCGGTAAGCTGGAACATAACAGATGAGAACGGCATAGTAACCTTCAGCGCGATACCAAACATAACCGTAACCCTACCAGACGGTAGGGAGAACAGGGCTTTTGCTATGCTCTTATTCCAGGGGTTCACGGAAGCATCTATTGCACCAGCAATAGGTACTGAGCCCCTCTTAGTATCAAGCCATCCAACTACTACTGCTAGAGGAACATAGCAGAGGAAGAAGGCTATGGTGAAGGAGAGTAAGCTTGAAAACAGTAATTCAAATACTGGGATGTACTGAATTAATAGTCTATACTGGATTACGATGAAGTTAGCAAAGCTCAGAAGGAACACCAGATATGTTCCGTGTCCTCTTCTGAAATAGATGAACCACCTCAAAACCCTCTGCTTTGAAACAAATGTCATCCTACCACCGGTTCAATTACTAACGTGTATTATTCATCTGTTATGCTTGAATGTTAGGCTGATAGTAGGTGCAAACAGAAACATTACTTAAAATATTGTGCCGAGTAGCTCCTCGATCCTTCTTAAAAAGATCGACCTCTGGAAGCTCGGCACAAAGTCCTCGATATCCCGATATTTCTTTGCCTTGCGCAAATACCCTGAGAGCATCCTCAGCCCCAGCTTCGGGGATTTAAGAGCGAAAAGCAAACACCTGCCCAAAGCATACAGCCAAAAGTAGTTTAGCGCCCTCATAGCCTTTCCCCAAAGGTAAGCCTTCCTAGGACTCACCTTAGTCTCCCTAAGTAGTGAGAAGGCTATATCCTTGTATACTGCGACCTTCATGCCATCCTTCAACGCCCTGAACACAAGCCATGGCTCAAAACCATAGTTTTCAGGGTACCTAAAGCCGATACCCCTAAACCATTTCGCATCTATAAGTCTACCCGCCCCTCTAACCCCGTATTCTCTGGTGACTTCACCGCGTGCGACTCCCGAGGCAACAACTACCTTGTCTTGTCTCATCCGTTTGGTGATTTCTTCAACATAGTTGGGCGGATATACGCAGTCCGCACCAGAAATCATTACATAATCCAGGTCCGTAGATTCTACATGTTCTAAGCCTCTGTTAATCAGGTATGCAATGTACGGTGTACCCGACAAATTTTCATCATTATTCCTTTCAATCCTCACCACTACTGCTCCTAGCTTTTTGGCGACCTCACTAGTGCCATCCCTGCTGGCATCATCCACTACGACAACTGTAGTTGGCTTGATAGTCTGACTGAAAATGCTGTCCAAAGTATGGACTATTCTATCCTTCTCGTTTCTAGCGGGTATGATTATAGCATACTTCATCTCAAGCACCCTTTCAGGTACCCTGCTAGGACATAATATTGTCGGAGAAGCTGCATTTTTGCCATCTTAAAGTTCGGTCTCAGAGTTAGCGCGTACATCACCTTGGGAAATATCGTTATTGCGGCTCTCAGCTCATCAACAATCCCATAGAAGTGAAACTTGCGTGCTAGATAGCCTGAAAAGAAGGCATCCTCCTTAAGTCGATTCCACCTGCTCCCCATTGCATGAAGACAATACGGATCCTTGGTGACAACCCATCTGTATCCCTTTCGCTCTATCCACCTTCTAATAAAGTAATCTTCAAAAACGTGCAACGGCGCGGGGATCTTTATATCCTTTACAAGCTCGGTTCTTATCAGGGCGTCCCCCGTGAACCCTCGCTTCGTACATGGCACCAGTGATGAGTGTCGTTTCAATTTCCGTCTAAGCTTTACTATAGCATAGTGGTAGTCCTCGACTTCAGGCGACCTTATGGGTATATCATATCCTTGTACTGCTCCAACGTCGTCTTCTATGTACCTTTCAGCCTTCTTCTGCCAGTCCTTGCAAAGTATCACGTCCGAGTCTAGGAAGAGGAACCACTCAGTCTCAACCAATTTTATGCCCATCTCCCTTGCAGTCGCCCTTGTCCCGCCTAAATCATAATGCATCTCCACGTTGGGATATTTGCTGAGCACCTCGATGGTGCCGTCAGTAGAACCTCCATCTACCACTATCAGCCTGTTGACTTCGACGTTCCTGTATAGTGAGTCTAGAACCCTCCTGAAAATCGGCTTATTTGAGTTCATAGTCAATAAGACCACATCTATCTTCATGGCACATCTCCCGTAAGGGGCACTTCTCGCAGTCCCCACGGTATATTACATGCGCAATACCAACCATCACATAGAATAAGATAAACAACAATAGTATAAAGAGTATCATCATAT
>QMWY01000248.1 GCA_003661865.1 Thermoprotei archaeon | reverse complement strand
GAAGGAGCCTGGAGAGCGTCCGGATCGCCGAGGAGGAGATGATCGTGGACCCCAGGGTGGCGTCCCGTGCTGAGGAGCTCAACGAGTACCTAGCGGCGCTGAACCTCTCAGAGGTCGCCCGCAGCTCAGAGGCTTCGCGGGCCGTTATCAAGAGGATCGCCGCGGGGGTTGAGCAGCTGGCCCTGAGCATAAGGGCTGGTAGCAGGAGGAGCAAGGCGGTGGCAGCGGGGGCTTCGCTCCTGCTCGCGCTCCTAGACATGATGCTCCTCCTCTACTCATCGGTAGCCGGGTTCAGGCCTCCGGTATCCCAGGCGATCCTAGCGCTCTCCATCCTCTCCTTCATACTGGCATCGGCAACAGTTATGGCAGCCCTACTATCGCTCTACATAACCTTCGTAACGCTGCTCGTGCTCGCGTCGATTACCTTCGTCGAGCTGGGCCTTGGGCTCGCCGAGTCCATAGCCATAGGAATCCCCTTGCTCTCCCCTGAGGGCGCTTCACTAGCGGCAGCCCTAGCAGTCTCGGGGTTCGCGCTAACAGCCCTCCTCCTCAAGAATAGGCAGGTCGTTGCGGCGTACCGGGCTATCCGTGGGGTTCTGGGGGAGCTGAGCACGAGGATCGAGAGCCTTGCAAGAGCTGTTGAGACCGCCCAGCCCCTAGCTCCTGAGAAGGGCCGTGAGGAGATGCCGGTGGAGGAGGCGTACCGTGAGTTCGAGAAGCTGCTGCGCAAGGTCTACGGCGAGCACGCCCCTGCGCTAGCGGGGTACATCGTGGATATGCTGAGGATCGCTGGAAGAGATATTAGGGAAGAGCTGGAGAAGCATAAGAGGATGCTTGGATGGGAGGAAGGGGAAGCTAGGTGATGCCTTGTGCCCGCGCCGGGTCAGAGGACGAAGGAGCTTAAGACCTTCTCCGCAAAGGTGGTGACGCCCGAGCACATAAAGCGGGACCCGCGCAAGATGAAGCTGCTGCACATAATAGCACACGTAAAGGCGATAAGCGAGAAGGGGTTGACGCACCTCCTATACCTACTGAAGACGGAGAAGGGGATCGACCTAGGGTACAACTTCGTGGTCATAGGCAACAAGCCCATGTCTAAACAGGTGCTCGACGAACTGATGATGCTGCTCTACGCAGGGCTTATCGAGCACAACCCGAGGAACAAGAAGCTCCAGCTTACGAGCCAGGGAGCGGAGTTCCTAGAGCAGAACAGGCTGCCCGACGACGAGATCAGGGATATCCTCAGCGCCGTCGACGAGCTGAAGCCTAAGATAGAGCCCATCGAGATGGAGGTTGAGCTTGCTGCAGGTGGCAGGAGGGGTAGGAGGTTCTGAAAAACTAGCCGAGCCCTTTACCAGTGTTGGGAGAACCGCTTTTATAAAAACAGGGAGGTGGTGTTTTCTTCAGCCCTCCGGGGGCTACATGGATAGGGTTACGCTGCGCTCCCCCCGACCCTCCTCTCCTCCGCGGGTCATGGAGGCGGAGGTCACTATCGGGTTCAGCTTCCCCTCCTTCTGTAGCTTCTCTATGTAGTCCCTGAACGCCGCCGTGTGCTTGATATCCAGGTCTAGGAGCTGCTGAAGCATCGAGAATGCTGTTTTCCAGACCTCCTCTAGGTACTCGCGCGGCATGTGCCCTATTATGAATGGGTCCTGGAGCCAGTTGTCGAAAGCCTTCAAGGTCCTTATCATGTGCTGGAACGCTGCGCGTGTTGCGATCACCAGGTCCAGCCTATCTCCGTGGAGCACCCTATCGTACATATTCGCGAAGGCCTCCTTGGTCTTCTTCTGCATCTCCACCCAGTGCGTCAGGTTCTCGTAGAACGAGTAGGACACGCTCCTACGCACCTCCAAGTAGCTGCTGTGCGTTAGACAGCCTATTAACCTGTAGCGGGGCCGTCACCTGCTCTTCAGGTTATGGGGCTTGCCCTCGTAGAGGATCTCCGGCGGTAACTTATCCCTGTACCTCTCTAGGAACTCCTTATCCTCCTTAGCCTTGCGGTACTTGTCTGGGAGGAGCCTCGGTATCTCATCTATTATCGGGTACCACCTACCGCAGTTCGGGCAGTACAGTATCCCCGTAACGACCTCGCGCTTGAGGCACTCCTCGCACGGGGGCTCCTCCTCCAGGTCCTTAACGAACTTCCTGAGGTATCCGCAGTAGAGGTCACATAGGGGCTTCTTCTCTACACGGGGCCTCCGCTTCTCATACACCCTCTCCTCGAACACTATGAGGCGCAGCGGGAAGCCCTTGTCCTTGCAGTAGGGGCATGCGAGGAAGTTCAGCAACCTGTACTTCAACTCCTCGGCACCTCAGAAACGAGGGTCTCGACAAGGCTCCTCAGCTCCTCCGCAACACTCCTAGCCTTCTCCTCGCTCGGGGACTCGGCCATGACCCTGACTATGGGTTCAGTTCCGCTCATCCTCACCAGGGCGGCCCAGTCCTCGGCGAAGATCTTTACGCCGTCGATCTCCACCCTGCGGTACCCCGAGAACCTCTTCTTAACCTCCTCAACAACCCTCAGCCCGACCTCACGGTTGGGAACCGGGACCTTGGTCCTTATGATCGCGGGCTTGGGTATGGAGTCGTAGAGCCTATCCAGCCCCTCGCCCCTCCTAGCCAGGGCCTCCAGCATGAGCGCTGCGCTCATACCCCCGTCGCGCACAAGCTGGTGCTTCGTGTAGGCAAACCCGCCGTTGTCCTCGAACCCCGCGATCGCACCCCCGATCTCCTGGATCTTCCTAGCGATCTTTATGAAGCCAACAGCCGTCCACACAACCTCTATACCCCTCTTCATAACCGTGGACTCCATGAGGAAGTGGCTTGTCGATACCGGGGTCACCACACG
>QMWY01000247.1 GCA_003661865.1 Thermoprotei archaeon | reverse complement strand
GTACGTAAGTGTGGATAGTGCTATTATCAAAAGGGCGTGGGGGGCCGAGCCCACCCTTACGAACTCCACTACCCCTACTCACCTAGGAACTTCTTGAGCGCTGGGTACATCTCCAGGGTCTGTTCGTACGCCAGTATCCTATAGTAGTTGTACACTATCCCTACGCCTAGCAGCAGCCCAACGCCGGAGCCGTAAGTGAAGAACAGGTCCCCTATTAGCGCTATGACCACGACTATTAGGGTGCTGAGAAGTGCTAGGGGATAGATGTACCTCGCTAGGTACTGCGTAAGTATCTTGGTGCTACGCCTCATACCCGGTATTTCTAGACCTGACCGTATCAGCTGCTCGGCCTGCATCTCGGGGCTTAGACCGCCTATCTCAACCCATGCAAAGCCGAAGAGCAGTGAGAACGCGAAGAAGGTCACGGTGTATACCACGAACTTAGTCGGGTCGTATATGAGGGTGAACAGGTTTGGAGGAGCCCTGAAGTAGTGGTTGAGCATAGACGCTACGCCGCTGAAGGATGGGTTCGCTGCTAGGATACTTGCGAACACCGCTATGTTTGAGAAGAGTATTGATGCCAGTAGAACTGGTATGTTGGATACGTAGAGGAGCTGTAGCGGAACCCTACTCCTAACCCCATGGTACCTGCTGCTTGTTATGGGTACGTAGATCTTGGCTGCCTGAAGGTAGGCTAACACACCTATCAACGTGATAGTGGTTACGAATCCTATAAGGTTCGGCAGCGTCATCCTGAGGGGCTCGCGGAACCTTATGAACATATCCTCGACTACGAACCTCCCATTCATAGCCTGATGTATCACGTAGGGTATGAACCCTATAGGCTCCTTTGAGTCGCCCACGGGTATCATGAAGGGGCTGAACATGTCTGTGAACACCCTGCGCGCAACGCCTGTTAGTATGAATAGGCTTATCCCGCTCCCTATACCCCAGCCCTTCTGGATGGCCTCATCCATGAAGAGTATCAGGAGGAACCCCCAGAGGAGCTGAATGAATACTACCAGTCTTACCCAGAGCGGCGGGGTGGTGTAGGGCCAGAATATCCTGTTTGTAATCACGTAGCCCCCCGCCATGATTATGGCTATGACTATGGCCAGGCCCTTTTCTGCGAGCGTGAACAGCCTCCTGTCCTCAGGGTCCGTCAAGTCTAGGTCTAGGAACTTTGCACCTACTAGTATCTGCAGTATCAAACCCGCGTCAACTATAGGCCCTATACCCAGCTGCGCCAGCGTTCCCTGCTGCATAGCGAATACTATTGCTAGAAATGGTGAGAAGAGACCCGCGCCCAGCCCCGCCTTCTCAATACCGTAAAGCGGCGTTGATGCAAGGGCTACGAACACTGCTACTGCTACTCCAGTGAATATCAAGCGTTTTGAAAGGCTCACCTTCCTCTTGGGCTTAGGCGTTGAGGGTAGCCACCGCCCTATGGCAGCGAAGAGGTCTAGTAGCCCCATTAAGCTTCACCGCTACTCTGCAGATGAGCTTGGAGAAGTAGCTTAAAAACGCTTTAACCGCTCTTCTCAGAGCCTAGGAGTACCACCGTTCCCCCGGCAGCCCTTATCTTCTCCTCCGCCTTCCTGCTGACCCTTAGGGCTATGAGCTTCACGGGGTACCTTATCTTACCCTCGCCCAACACCTTGCTGTATCCCATGGAGGCGACGTCTACGACTATCATCCCATCCTCCTTCATGACCTCTCTGCGTCTGAGCATCTCCTCGACGATCTCGTTGATCCTACCAACGTTGATCACGTTGTGCTCAGGGGTGTGCTCCGGGCCCCTGGGCGTGAAGCCCCTCTTGCCGAACCAATCGGGGAAGTACTTCACAACCCATGACCAGTAGTGCTTGTGGAACCCGGCTGCTCCAACACCTCCCTTAGAACCGCTCTTCCTATGCTGCCCTACGCTTCCCCATCCCCGGGTCCGGTACCCATGCATCTTCCTGCTCTTCTTCTCCCTCCTCACAACCATTTCAGATCATCCTCAGGAGCAGCTCGTTTATCGCGGGGCCTCTATACCCCAGCTCTCCACCAGCACCAAAAGGCTTCTTTATACTGCCTTTAAACCCTCCCTTAGGCGGGTGGAGCCTGAAGACAGGCTTCACACCCTTCTCCTCGAGCTTGTGGTACAGCACCTTGTGGCTCAGGAGGGCATCTGCGAAGTCATCAAACCCCTGGAACCCAAGCCTCTTCTTTATGAACTCCTCGGTCAGGGGTCTATTCCCTACTACCCTGCCCCTTCTACGTAGAAGCTCCACAAGAACCTCCTTCTCGATCTCCCCCCAGGTAACCCAGTCCTTGACTTTGAGCAGCATTCCGCGTATGTCCGGGGTATCGGGGTAGAGGATGCAGTGGAACCTCCTAACAAGTCTGAGTAGCCTGAGCGTGTACTGGACATCGTATGGGGTGTCCGGGATCCCACGCAGCCTTATGATAGCGTAGAGGGCCATGACTCTTACACCTTCTTCTCCCAATCTACCGGCGTTACGAACTTGTTCGTATTGCGGAGAGCGTCGTACACAGCCTTAGCGAAGTTCACAGTTGTGCGGGTCTCCCCCCGGCTCCACGTCCATACATCCTGTATCCCAGCAAGTCTCAGGATCACCTTGGCCACGTCACCGGCTACCAGCCCCGTACCTCTTGGAGCAGGCTTAAGCACCACCTCAACGCTCCCCGACACCCCCCTAACAACGAAGGGTACCGAGTGGGGTTCTCCACAGCTGCACTCCCAGCTCCCGCAGCCACGCCTAACGGGTATGATGTTGAGCTTGGCGTCTATCAGCGCCTTCTCTATCGCCACCCTTAGCTGTCTAGCCTTGCCCAGCCCTATGCCTACAAAGCCATCCTCATTGCCTACGGCTACTAGTACGC
>QMWY01000246.1 GCA_003661865.1 Thermoprotei archaeon | reverse complement strand
GGACATGGCCGAGAAGGGGATATTCCTCCCCCGGGTCCAGCTGAGGAAGGCGCTTGAGGCTATAGAGCGTGGGCTCGAGGTTACGCAGCCCGACGCCGTAGTGATCGCGGGGGACGTCAAGCACATCTTTGGCAGGCTTGGGAGGTACGAGATGCGCGAGCTCAGGGAGCTCTTCGAGTTCCTCACGAGGCGCGTGGGTAAGGTGTACCTGGTGAGGGGGAATCACGACAACTTCGTTGCGCCCATAGCTAGGAGGTTCGGCGTTGAGATCGTTAATGAGCTGTGGCTGGGAGACGTGCTCGTTGTCCACGGCCATAGGCCCCTGCCCGAGGGTGCCAAACCCCGCGTGGTGGTCATGGGCCACGAGCACCCCAGCGTAGCGCTCCGCGACTCCCTAGGCTCCGTAGCGAAGATCCCGTGCTTCCTAACAATGCCCCTGAAGAGGGGTTCTAGGCTCGTGGTGCTGCCGGCCCTGGGGATATACCAGTCCGGTACGTCGGTATCCCTCCAGCGCGACTCCTACCTATCCCCCGTTATTAAGGAGGAGGGGGTTCTCGAGGAGGCGGTGCCCTTCGCAGTGCTAGAGGGTGAGGGGGTGTACGAGCTACCCCCCTTAAAACTGATTGAAGACCTGCTAGAAGCGCCAAGCTTTTAAGCTCCTGCGCACCTATTTAAACCGGCATAAAAAGCTTCATGGTGGGAACCATCGCGGAGGTATCGCATGAGGAGCTTGCCAAGAAGTACTTCAGCGACCTGGACTCCAACGTCGTGGTTAAGATAGAGAACATAGTCGCCACGGTATCACTGGACCAGACCCTCGACCTAGACTACATAGAGAGGTCGCTGCCGAACGTCGAGTACAACCCAGACCAGTTCCCGGGCCTGATCTTCAGGCTTGACAGCCCCCGGGTCACCGCCCTGATATTCAAGTCGGGTAAGATGGTGGTTACCGGGGCGAAGAGCACCTCGGAGCTCGTGAAGGCTGTTAAGAAGATCCTGAGGACCCTGATAAGGCACGGCATACCGATCGTTGGGAGGCCGAGGATACAGATACAGAACATCGTGGCGTCGGCGAACCTGGGGGTGGAGATCGCGCTTGAGCGCGCGGCGTTCCTCCTCCCCAACTCCATGTACGAGCCCGAGCAGTTCCCGGGCCTCATACACAGGATGAGCGACCCCAGGGTAGTGCTCCTGATCTTCAGCAGCGGCAAGATGGTTATCACCGGTGCTAAGAGCGAGGAGGAGGTGTACCAGGCCGTTAGGAACATCTACCTACAGCTCAAGGACCTCGGATGCATAAGGAGGGCTGAGGAGGAAGAGGAGCTCCTAGAGCAGGAGCTGGAGAGTATCGAGGAGGCGCCTACGCGCAGAGGACTCCTAAGCAGGTTGACGAGCAGGTTCACCGAGTTCGAAAGCTACTGATTTTTACAGCGGCGCACCCCAGCGCCGCTACCCTCTATCCTCACGTCTATGCGTAGCCTAGTCCAGGGATCAGCGTAATGATGGGTAGGGGGATCAAGGGGAGGATCCGTAGAGCAGGGATCGGCGATGCCGATGACATAGCTCACGTCATCAACGAGTCCAACTACCATGCCTACAAGGACGTGATACCGAAGGGCTTCTTCAAGCACCCCGTTGTTAGTCGTGATGAGGTACTAGAGGATATGAGGAGGATGGAGTTCTACGTCTACGAAGTGCGTGGTGAGATCGTGGGTGTAGCCGCCCTCCACCCCCGGTATAGTGAGGGTGTAGGTGTTGTGAGGTGGGTGTACGTACACCCCAGGTACCAGCGTAGGGGGATAGGTACGGCGCTTATGAGACGAATTGAGGAGAGGGCGCGGGAGCTAGGGCTAAGGAGGCTTCGGCTGGTAACCCATGGGGAAGCGTACTGGGCTATAAGGTTCTACGAGAAGCTGGGCTTCAAAATAGTTGGTTATGTGGAGAGGGCGGCGTGGAGGGATGTGTTAATGGAGAAGAGTATTTGAAAGGGGCGTGGCTGCCTGCCAGCCTCCTCATGATCCTGCCGTTTAGATCAGGCGCGGTATCCGGAGAAGTATGTTCGTGGTCAGTGTGAGACTAGGCTCTTCATCCCTGTGGTCGCAGGCTGCCCACCTCATCACTCCGTGTACCGCTTGTTGCACATCGCTTATATAGCTACGGTGCCCGTGGAGCGCTACGGAGGTGCGTATGTCCCTAAGGCGCGTGCTTACACTGCTCCTCCTAGCGCTCCTAGTATCGACGCTCCCTATCCCCGCGCCCCTCCTGGCGGAGGAGGGGTGTAGCAGCGTAGTCTTCCTAGCTGTTGAGCCCGGCGGTGAGGGCATAGCTATGAATGTCAGGGTGTGCGTCGATGGTAGGGAGCCGCAGCCCGTTATCGGTATAGAGAACGTGTACTCCGTAGACCCCAGCGTACCCGCCTCATTCAAGCTCGCGCTCATAGCCCTTGAGCTCGTAGCGGGTGTGGATACCGATAGGAGGGTCACTGTCGAGTTCCTGGACAATCCGAGGAGTGTTCGGGGCCCCAGCGCAGGCTTCGCCTTCGCCCTAGCGGTTATGAGGGCCATGGGGGTTGCGGAGCCGAGGGGTAGGGTAGCCGCCACAGGGTTCCTAAACATAGACGGGTTCGTAGACCCCGTGGCGGGCGTTACCGCCAAGCTCAGGGCAGCTGCGGATGCTGGTGTCGAGCAGGTCTACGTACCGCTGCTAAACATCCCCGATGTCCCCGGGGGCCTGGGGCTGGAGGTAGTCTACGTAGCCATGATCGCGGGCCTCCTCAACAAGTCGGGTACCTGGACCTTCGATAGGGAGCTCGTGCACGAGGTCATGAGGGTTATGGGGGGTGTTGCCGAGGAGCTTCTAAGGGGTGCGGGGCCCGAGGCTCCCAAGACCCTTGT
>QMWY01000245.1 GCA_003661865.1 Thermoprotei archaeon | reverse complement strand
AGCTATCCAAAGACATCCTCCAGCATCATAACCTTATCCTCAAGCCTCCTAAGCATCTTAACAACATAGACTATGGCAGCTATATTGAGCCCAACAATGGCGAAGAAAGTCATGATTAGTATCACGAATAGATCGACCAATCACGTACCCTCCACTATAGAGAGATGTATAACACTAGCTTAAGCTTTGCCTTCGAGGGCGTGTATAAGCCGCTACACCCAGCTGCTTGGAACTACAAGTTAGTAAAGCTTCTAGTGTTTGCTTATAGCTATCCACAGCATGGTTCATCAGCTTAACGAAGAAGTCTAGCTTCCCCTTAAGCATCTGTCCCTTCTTAAGGTATATCTCCATATCTCCTATACGGAGCACTTTATTTGAATCAGCAATAGCGTTGTTATGGACAACGAGGTTTCTAATAGTTATCAACGTTATCCAGTTACCATATACTTCATCACTCATGCAATTCCTATTCTTCAACTCCTCCACAATATCTCTCAAATATATGAACACGCGCTTACGCCTACAACCCCTGGATTTCCGCGCCTCTATAGACTTCAGTATACTAGGATCAACAATCCTCACAGCATCCTTTAAGGAGAACTCTATTATAGACATGGCGTCTATGAAAGCCCACTTAGTGATCTCGATAACCCTCTCAGCATTCTCTCTTCTTCTACTTTCAATCTCTTCTCGCGACAGCCTACTCACATCATAGGATGCCCACACATTATAGTAGTAATCCAGTAGCTCTAGCGTTAACGTCAACCCGTTAAATACTGCATTAAAACCATTGCAAAACCCTATATTGAAACCCTCAAGCCAGGTACCATACCTTTCAAGTTTCTCACGTATCTGAGAGACCTGCTTGATGATATCGATCAAGCGGCGCGAACACATCTATCCTGCGATGCTTCTTTAGATACCTCTTTAGCCTAGGTGCTACCTCATCGTCAAGCCATAGTATAGGTGTGAATGCGTCCCCGTAGATGCTCCTGTTGATATCCATGAGCTTCTCTACGTGCTCCAAAGCTATGCCGTTATCGAGCTCCGCGATTTCCTTCACGCCTAGCTCAAGACCGGTAATGCTTCTAATGACTTCCTGGATCTCGCCGTATCCAAGCCTTAGAATGTTAAGGGTTCCTGTAAGGCCCCTCAGCTCAGCGTTTAGACATGCAGCTCCAGGACACCTGTGGTATAGCATTACGTGCACCTCGCTAAGGTACCTCTTCAACACTGCAGGTTCCTGACCTACATACCTCGATAACGGGTATGGGAACACCGCTGCTACTAGCTCCACACTGAGCTCCCTAGCCATGTCGTAGAGAACCGAGAGCATGTACTCAACATGAGCTGTTCTAGCATGTGCTAGCTCCTCAAGAACCTCAACCACATCCCCAGCACTAGCACTGTGTAGAACAGCCCTAACCCTATTCCTCAGATAACCGAGCTCTGGACATAGCTCTAGGCTGTGGCTACAGAAACACGTTGTTAAGAAGAGCAGCCCATTTACAGGAGATGGAAGACGAATAGCATCGAGCATAACCCTCCTAAAGCCGAGCTCAAACACCCTCTCAACAGCCTTGAGAGCTCTCCCAACAACCCTGGGGTTAGCAATACAGCCACTGTTGCCGAAAGCGAAGAGGTGCCTCCTACCATAGGCATCAACAACACCCTCCTCCAGCTCAGAGGTCTTGGGAACCCATAGAAGAGGAACAACACCCTCAGCAAACCTGTTAACCCTATCCAGCCCCACGTAGACCACATCGGGTTCAAGCCCAAGCTCTCTAACCCTCGAAACCCTGCCGAACACCCCTAGCACTGTTCGCCCCCTATACATGGATGCCGTAAACCCTTACCACAGCGTTTAATTCTACGATGAACACAACTTTAATTTTATTCAACGATAGATACATAGGTAGGTGAGGGCCACCAGACGTGGAGAGCAGCGATGAGGTTGGCAACAATGTTGTACCAGTCGAGGATGTCCATAGCAATAGCCTCCACCATACACAACCCGCAGAGAACACTGCGGAGAAGCAAAACAAACCCCTTATCTCAGTAGTTATGCCCATATATAGGTTATCCAAACTGATTACACACTCGATAAGAGCCGTGGAGAAGGTTCTGGATGCGAATGGCTGCAGCTACGAGATAGTGGTTGTTGACGATGGTAGCCCTGACGACACCTACAGCCAAGCCCTCACAGCCTCTAGGAACCCTACGGTAAGGGTCTTTAGATTGCCTAGGAACATGGGCAAGGGATTCGCACTTCTATACGGCTTCAGGAAGAGCAGGGGAGACATAGTTGTCTTCTTCGACGGAGACCTAGACATTGACCCCAGGCAGATACACCTACTAGTCAACACCTTGAGGAGCAACGGAGTGGACATAGCCATAACTTCGAAGTGGCACCCACAATCAAGAACAATAGCAACACCGCTAAGGAAATTCCTAAGCAGAGCATTCTACGCACTGACGAGGCTCTTTCTAGGGCTAAGGGTAAGCGATACACAGACGGGAGCAAAAGCATTCCGAAGAGATGTCCTCGAAGACATAGCTAGGCACTTAACGGTGAAGAGGTACGCCTTCGACGTGGAGTTACTAACAGCAGCAACAGCAAGAAGATACAGGATAGCAGAGGTACCAGCACTGTGGAGAATAAAACTAACATCGAGATTCAAAACAAGAGAAATAATTAAGATGCTCATAGACCTAATGGCGGTAACCTACAGGCATAGGGTAAAGAGGCAATACATCAACTCTGCAAGACGGTAGTTATGTGGTGAAAGAATGGAGACGCTGAGGATACTCTGGTATAACTGGAGATGCATCAAACACCCATTAGCAGGCGGAGCAGAGGTATACACCCACGAGATAGCGAGGAGACTAGCTAGAGAAGGCCATGAAGT
>QMWY01000244.1 GCA_003661865.1 Thermoprotei archaeon | reverse complement strand
GCTATGTACCCGGGGTAGTACACGGGCCTATCCCTGAGGACCCGGTGCACCTCTGCTACGAACTCGGCAACGGCTACGATATCTGCACCGAACCTCCTAGCAACCCTGTGGAGCTCCTGCCAAGCAGCGATCATCACTGCTCTATACACCGTCTCCCAGAGCTTAGCAAGCTCTAGGCTCTCCGGACCACCCCTGTAGATCCTTACAGGGAGTCCCATACTCCTGAGGTGCTCAGCCGCTTCGTCCACAGCGCTACCTGGTAGGGCTGCAACCCACTTAGGCCAGAACCTCAAGTGCTCTTTCAGCCTCGGGTGCCTACCTCTAACGGGTGAGAACGCCACTGGTACGCCAAGTTCTTCATGGATCCTGCGCGTGGTGCCTACCGCAACGGTGGAGTGTATCACCACGAGTCTAGGCCTGAACGCCTCTACGTAGCCCACGACATGTTCAACAAATCTATGGCTGTAGGGGAACACCACGTGTAGGAAGTCCACGGGCCTCGGGATCTCCGGTAGGCTATTCACGCTCTCCGCGGGATCCACGTCATAGCCGTAGACCTCGAACCTTCCCGAATCCCTAGCGAGTTCGTAGAGCGGCTTGCCAACCTCTCCGAGCCCCACAACAAGTACCCTTGGGGGCAATCGAGAAACACCAAGACTACGTAGGGCGCCGTGGTAATAAAGCGGTGTGGGCCGCACAACTCGTTGAAGGGCTAGGGTTCGGGTACCATGTGGGTAGAGGTCTGCTGCATCGACTACGCTAGCAGGGTATGTAAGCCCTGTTGAGGATCCCCTAAGCAGGGGGTATGGATGAGGCGCGTTCGCATAGGCTACATCAGGATCAGGGAGATCCGTGGCCTATTGAGGGTGGAGGTTGTTCCGATTAGCAGGGAGGAGGCCCTAAGAATCCTCCGAGGAGAGAGGAGTGCCGGTAAGGCTGAGGATCGCGATCAGGTCTAGGCTCAGCGGTAAGGAGCTCCTGGTAAAGGCGTTAGTAAACACAGGTTTCACAAGCGATACCCCAGACATAGCCGTACCTGTGCCACTTGCTGAGGCGCTGGGGCTGTGGCCTATTCCCCGTGAGGCTATATCGGTATCTATGGAGACGGGAGGAGGAGTTGTAGAAGGCTATGTAGTTCCCCAGGCACTTGTGGTTAGGGTCGTTGCTGAGGATAGGGTTAGCAGAGAGGTCGTGGCCAACGCTCTGATCAATCCTCACATAGGCGAGGTCCTCATAAGTGATTACCTTGCAGAGGAGCTTGGCATCCAGATACTGTACCCTAGGAGGGGTATATGGAGGTTCGCAGACGAGCAGAGGGAGAGGAGGAGCGCCTAACACTGGCGTAGCGGCGCATGTTCACCCATGCCCAACTCCTAGTGCGGTGCGTGCTAAAGATCAGAGGAGGGGTGTCGGGCTTGGCTAGTGCCTATACCCAGCTCCTCTAGGTACCTGAGTATCTCCTTGATAACCGCTGCTGCTCTTTCAAGAGCCCTCCTCTCACTTTTCTCAAGCTCAAGCTCGATGATCCTGAGGACCCCTCTCCTACCTATGACTGCGGGTACGGAGAGCGGTATGCCCCTATAGCCGTACTCACCATCGAGAACAACGGATACCGGTAGGACCCTCCTCTCATCCCTTAGGACAGCCCTTGCCAGCAGGGCTACCCCTGCACCTGGTGCATGGTTTGCACTCCAGCCCCTAAGCTCGATGATCCTGGACCCCGCCCTCCTCACCTCATCTACAACAGCCCTCTGCTGCTCAGGGGTGAGGACTTGGGTTAGCGGTGTTCCGAAGACTGTGCTGAGCCTCAGCATCGGGGCCATAGCCTCGCCGTGCTCCCCCAAGACCAGGGGGTTTATGGAGCTGGGCGAGACCCCGAGGATCCTAGACACGGCGTAGGCGAGCCTCGCTGAGTCGAGCATGGAGCCGAAGCCCATAACCCTCCACCTATCGAACCCGCTGAACCTCCAGGTAACGTAGGTAAGGGCGTCTACAGGGTTCGTAACCACTATTATGACTGAGTGGGGTGCGTAGCAGGCCGCAGCTTCCGCAATGCCCTTAACGATCCTCGCATTGGCGCACATCAGCTCCTCCCTACTCATCCCCGCCTTCCGGGGCTGGCCCGCAGCTATGACCACTAGGTCGCAGCCCTTTATAGCCTCGTAGCTACCGGACGCCTCTACTGACCTGGATATCCCCAGGAGCGCGGCCATGTGGGAGAGGTCCAGCGCCTCACCCTCCGCAACCCTTTGGCGCACGTCTATGAGCACGACATCCGCCAGGTCCATGAGGAGGATGTGCTTGGCCACCTCGACACCTACGCGTCCAGCACCTACAACAGCTACCCTGGGAACCACGTAGCCCCCGGAGGCACTCTATGCAATTCCGGGTATAATAACTACGTTATGGATAGTAGAGCTAGGGCTCCTACCCGGACTTGTACTCGCGTTGGAGGAGCTCCCTTGCCAGCGGGGTTGCCGCGTATAGGATCCTGAGCCTCCCACGGGTATCAACACCGACCCTCTCCACAAGGCCTGCCTCCTCGAGCCTCTTAAGGTGGGTGTAGACTGTCTTGACCGATATGGTTAGCCCGTAGCCCTCCCTAAGGAGCTTCCATATGGCGTAGGGGTGTATAGGGCCGCGGATAGCCACGATCTCGAGGATCCTAAGCTTTGTCTCCCCAACCATGGGCAGCACCTCGCTAAGCGGAGGCGCCTCCCTCCCGAGGTAGGAGATAGCCTTCCTAAGCACAAGGGGGTCCCGGAACGATGCGCCTGACACAACCACAACCCCTCTACCCTCGACAACCCCCTCCCTAAGCGCCTTCAGGACCCCGGCCAGTGCAACAACTCCTGAGGGCTCTGCAACTACTCCTGTGCTGCGCGCCAGCATCACCATGGCCCTGAACACCTC
>QMWY01000243.1 GCA_003661865.1 Thermoprotei archaeon | reverse complement strand
GAAGGCCATAGCCATAGAGCTCAAGGAGAGCGACTACATGAAGGTGATCGTCCAGGCCGAGAAGAGGACGCTCTTTTTCGACTACGTCTACGCCGCCCTCAACCTGCACGCGTCGACCATACTCTCGATCCTGAGGTCGTACCCCAACGTGCTCAGGAGCGGGGTGGGCTTCGTGAGCACCAGGGACGACTGCATAGTCATAAGGGCGTACAGGAGCAGGAACGTGGCCGAGTCCCTCAGGTACAAGAAGATCCTGGACTTCATGTGGGCAGACCAGGAGGTGGTTAAGTGATGGCTCACAAGTTATACGAGATAAGGCCCAGGTCTATCGTGTACCTGTTCAGCGGCGGCAAGGACTCATCGCTAGCGCTGCTTAAGACTAGGGACGTCGTCAGGAAGTATGCCGAGGAGCACAAGGCTAAGGTCTACATACTGTACGTGCTGATCCCAGGGAATACACACCCGCTAAATACCTACGCATCAGCCACGGTCATGTACTGGCACAGGAAGCACTACGGATTCGAGCCCATGTTCAGGTGCGTCGATAGGGTGTTTCAGGAGTTCATGGCAAAGTACGGCCTCCAGAAGGGGCCAGGAAGGTGGTGCTTCATAATGTTTAAGGACAGGGTCTTCAGGGACGTCGAGAGGAGGCTGCCGCGGCCCCAGCTGCACATTGACGGCATGTCCCCCAGGGACTCGAAGCACAGGAGGGAAATCATAACGTCCGAGTTCCAGTACATAGAGACCAAGGACGGGACTCAGTTCTGGGCGTGGCACCCCCTAATCAACTTCGACGGCGACCCGCTGGATGAGCTGAGGAAGCACCCGGAATTCCGCCCGATAGTTAAGCTCTACGAGCACTTCGGGGACTCGATGAACTGCGTCGTCTGCCCATACAAAACGACAAGTAAGTACATTAAACACAATGAGGTGGAGCCTCTGGACATCATATCGGACTACGTGAACACAGTGATGAGGTCGAAGCACTTCAGGAAAGTGTTCAACAAGATGAGGACGATCAACTTAACAAACTTCATGGAGAAGGTGGCTGAGTGATGGCTGCCCCCGAGTGGCTCCGCAGGTACTGGTACCCGACCATAAAGTGCCTCCGCTGCCCGCGCAGGGGGCGCTGCGACCACTGGGAGAGGTACAGGGACTGCATAAGAGGCAGCAGGGGCTCCCGGCCGGGGGAGGCGTGATGGGGAAGAGGCCCGACCCCCTCCCGGCAGACCCCAGGGTATTCAAGAGGTACAAGGTAGTCAGGTGCCCCAGGTGCAACAGGATCCAGGCCGTCATGGCGGTGAAGACCTTCCGCTGCATGTTCTGCGGGCACAGGAGGCCCATGCGCGAGGTGAGGATACTCTACGCGACCGACGACCCCAGGGAGGCCGCCGAGGCCGCGAAGGCCATAAAGGAGGCCCACTTCTCACGCAAGCCGGGGTGAGACCACGAGGCTGTGCCTCTCCGAGGAGGAGCTCGACGCGGTGGTCAAGGAGATCGCCGAGAGGGTCAGGGACCTGGCGTACATGAGCCTGGAGCACAGGGTCAGGGAGGCGCTCGAGAAGGTGCTCGCGTCCTGTACTGACCTAGACCCCAACGAGGAGCTGACCCTGACCTGGGAGCTGAGGTTCACGGTGAACGACGTCATACAGATAGTCGGCAGGCTCAGGAGAACCAAGCACGAGCACGGGAAGTAGCCCGAACCCAGACGCCCGCTTTTTCGCCTAAAGCCCCCTACCCAGCGCACATGAGGAGACTGATCCTAGTGTGAAGGACGATGGTACCCTTCCGGCAGACCCAAGATATTCATGAAGAAGATGGTTATGTAGTTAATAACACAATTCTTGGTGTCTGAACTCCTATCTCTTTCAGCTTGTGTAAATATTTGCTTAGTGATTCAAGTCTCTCCTTAGGGTTTCTGATCCTCCTCCTACCTATCCAGTAGTAGGCTGTGGAGTCGAAGCTGTAGAACTTCTCAGGTCTCCAGCTCATAAACAACTTTAGTGTGTTGTAGTGTATACCAAATGCGTGATACCTCCTGCTCACGGTCCTCTCAACGGCTAAGAGCATCTGAGCCAGCTTCCTGTAGTTCCTGCTGTGGCACGTCGGACCTACCCCAATCAGCTCGAACTGACTGTAGATGTCCTCGTACCTGATGTACGTATCTATGACAGAGCGCACGTCGTCTCTCCTCCCCTGAACAACAGCTACTGGGACAGCTGGCTTCAGCGCGTCAACATACTTTTCTAGGAACAGCTGTATGTAGTGAACTGTCCTCTCGACGTTATATGGGTAGAGGAACTCGCGCCCCTCATAATCAACTGGTATGTCAGGTATTGCGTAGTATACCTTAGCTGAGGAGCCCACCACCTCCAGGACATGCCTAATGAACCGCACGTAGTGGTGTATGTACCACTGAGGGTAGTCAGTTAAGTTGTGGTCGTGAAAGAGCTTGTGCACAGCCGTGTCCACCAGTACCTCCCTGACGTGCCTCCTGCACCTCCTGAGCCAGCTGACACACTCAGAGTAGTTGCTACCATAGGGGTTGACGACAGCATAGTCGAAACACACCGCCTTGAACCCAAGCACAGAGGTGAAGAACTTGGTCAACGTATCCTCACCCCGCGCACACCAGCTGGCCGGCCCTGGAGTAGATCACGGACAGCGCCCTCCTCAGCACGTCGAGCGGGGCCTCCCTCAGGACCAGCTCCAGGAGGGACCTCAGCAGCACCAGCACGGCCTCCCAGAACATCCTCAGCGACGAGGCCACGCCGTTCCTCCCCACGTAGCCCGAGGGCGGCCTCCACTCGATCCTGAACCCCCCGCCGTCGACCTCATTAGAGTAAACAACCATGCAGCCCGGGAACTCCACACCCCTCACCCTGTACAGCACCTCGCAGTAGGAGACCCTCCCGAAG
>QMWY01000242.1 GCA_003661865.1 Thermoprotei archaeon | reverse complement strand
GCTCTATAGGGTTCCCGAGGAGATCCTGAAGGCGCTGATCGAGGGGAGGGCGCGCATCGTTAGGATGAGGCTCAAGTTTGGCAAGTATAGGATAATCACTAGGAGGTAGGCTATGGCCGTAAGAGTAAGAGTTCGTATAAGGAATCCGGCGAAGAACTCCGAAATAGTGACTAGGGTGCTTGTGAATGGTGGCGCTGAAAGTGATGAACCTATAGTAGCGATAACTCCTCGGGAAGCAGAGGCCCTAGGGGTAAAGCTCGATAGGCTAGAGATAGTTGAAGTTGAACTAGCCTCAGGCTATGCCCATAGTTACATAACTGGTGACCTCTACCCAGTAGAGCTCCTAGATGATGAGGGAAATGTACTTAGCAGGATCAACGCTAGGCTGGCTATAGACCCGTACTTAACTGAGCCATTGATCACTGATGCCACGATCGATGAGCTGGGTATAGTCGTCATAAGCTTCAAGAGGGGGCTATGGAGGCACCGGGATGATCCCCCCGATACTGTGAGGCGTAGCGCTACGTAGATAGTGGCGCAGAGATCCTAACACTAGCAAAGGCTCCGATAGCTTTAACCTTAATCAGTATACGTAGCGCTCCAGCCTGTGGTGTGTAGCTATGCAGGGGCTCGTTCCCGAAGAGGTGCTTAGTGGTCTCGAGGCGTGCGACTGCCACATCCATATGAAGGGGTCTGAAACCGTTGACTCTATCGAGCGGGCCCTCGATAGGGCTGGTCTGAGGGGGGCTGTTCTATTCACCCCCTACCCGGGTCTCGGAACGGGGCATGTGATGGGTGTTGAGGAGTTCCGCAGGTCTGTGGAGTTTGGGAGTAGGATCCAGAGGGGTGTGGAGGGGAGGGTAGCGGTCTTCGCCTTCTTCGAGCCAAGGATGAGTAGGGATCCTGGGGAGCTTAGGAGGCTTCTCGAATGGGCCCTCACCGACAAGGAGCTGAGCGGGGTTAAAATGATCCCCGCTGGGTGGTACCCCTACGAGGAGCTCCTAGACCCTGTGTACAGGCTCGTCGACGAGCTGGGGCTCCCCATAACCTTCCACTGCGGCATCTCCTGGGCCTTCCCCGACTCCTCCAGGTTCTGCCGCCCGGTCTACTACGAGAAGCTGGCTGCGTACCCCCGGCCCCGCTTCGCTCTAGCCCACATATGCTGGCCATGGGTAGACGAGGCCCTGGCCGTGGCGGGCAAGTTCCTCTACGCCATAGCCCGGGGCGATGCGGAGAAGTGCAACCTATTCATAGACATAACCCCGGGGACTCCGCCGCTGTGGAGGGCCGACGCCCTTAGAAAGGCCGTTACCTACCTAGGGCACAGGCTCCTGATCTACGGCTCCGACTGCTTCGGAGCGGACAACGCCGAGTGCCTATGCCAGCACCTAGAGCTGGACCTAGCCGTTATGAAGCACCTAGCGGGGCTCGATATAAACACGATAAGGGACATCATGGGGAGGAACGCCTCGAGGTTCCTCGGGAAGACTCTAGGGGCCTAAACAACAACTACCTCAACCCCTACTCTCCTAGCAACCTCGGCCTGTAGCCGATCTGCTGTCAGGAGCGGTAGCCCCAACTTCTTGGCAGCCACTATGAAGAGGGCATCGTAGAGGGTTATCCTCTGCTCAACAGCGAGCCTAAGACCCTCTTCAAGGAACTTCTCCTGGCCAAGTAGCTTGACCGCATACCCCTTGGCAAGATCCGTAATGATCTCGATGGCGTCAGCGAGCCTCATCTCTCTTCTCAGAACCTTTTTCCAGAGGGCGTTGCCAACCTCCTTAATAGCTAGGTCTAGAGTAGCTACACCTCCCAGTATGTAGTTTCTTACAGCCTCCCACCCCTCCTCCTTAGCAAAGTACTTAACAAGTGCTGAGGAGTCAGCGAGCCTCACGATCCTCCCTCACAGACCTCTCGGCAAAGCCCTTAGGCGAGGGCTTAACTCTTTCGAGGATCCTATCCCACTTCTTCACATGCTCCCTGATCATCACCCTCCACGCAAGCTCTTCGAGAAACCTCCTAACCTCAGCAGCTATATCGATCCCCGCACGCTCAAGCACCTCCTTAACCTCTCTCCTGATCCTTACGCTAACAACGGTCGACACCACCTTCACCGTATACGAATATGTCTACGGCTATATAAACACGGGCGTCTTGCACTCTAAGGCTAAATCCCTTCGGGGCCCAGCGTCCCTGGGAGCGGGGCTTGTCTATGGAGAGGTTCGTCCTGCTCGTCGAGGAGCTTAAGCGCCTACCTGGGCACATAGTCGTGGCGTTCTCCGGCGGTGTTGACAGCACCTTCCTGGCTAAAGCTGCCCTAGAAGCTAAGGGTCGTGGAGGTGTCCTCTTGGTAACCATCGATATACCATTCCTTCCGCGTAGGGAGCTGGAGTGGGCTAGAAGGGTTGCTGAGCTCCTAGGGGCTAGGCACGTTGTCCTGGAGGCTGAGCTGGGCCCCGAGGTGTGGAGGAATCCGCGGGATAGGTGCTACTACTGCAAGAAGGCTATGATGGGTAGGGTCATCGGGTACGCCCAGAGCATCTATAGGGAGTTCACGGTTGTTGAGGGGACCAACGCCGATGATCTCAAGGGGTATAGGCCCGGCGTTAGAGTCCTTAGGGAGCTGGGTGTTAGGAGCCCTTTGGCAGAGCTGGGCTTCACCAAGGCGGAGATCAGGGCCCTGTCGAGGCTCCTAGGGCTCCCCACGTGGGATAGGCCCCCGTCGCCGTGCCTAGCAACTAGGATACCCTATGGCGAGGAGATAACCCTGGAGAAGCTGAGGCTCGTTGAGGCGGCTGAGGAGGTTGTGAAGAGGGTTACGGGTGCACGCATCGTGAGGGTTAGGCTCCACGGGGGCGTGGTGGCGAGGATCGAGGTCGGTAGGGATGAGAGGAGGCTCTTCTTCAGCGAGGAGGTTATGGATAGGG
>QMWY01000241.1 GCA_003661865.1 Thermoprotei archaeon | reverse complement strand
TAAGGGTCTTGCCCGTATCGGCAACCTCGTCAACAACGAGGACGCGGGCCCCTTCAAGCTTCCCCTGGGGCAGCTGCTCAACCAGGGGTGTTTCGTAGACCTCCTCAGCGATCCCCCAGTGCCTAGCCCTAACAGCGTAGAACCTATCGACCCCCAGCACGTCGCTGACTATGAGCGCAGGGACGACGCCTCCGCGCAGAACAGCGACTATGGCATCGGGCCTGAAGCCCGATGACGCGATCTCCATGGCCAACTTGTAGCAGAGCTCAACAGCCTCGTCCCACGACACGTAGACGACCTCGACCACCGCGAGCACCTCAGCAGGGCTCTATGGTTGCGGGGGGCTTTGTCGTTACCGCGTAGGTCACCATGGTCACCTGCGGGATCTCCGTTGTTATCCTCCTAGCGATCTCGTCGATCACCTCGTGGGGGATCCTAGCCCAGTCCGCCGTCATGGCGTCCTCGCTCTCCACGATCCTGATAGTCACTATGTAGCCAACGCTCCTCCTATCCCCCTTGACCCCAACCCATTTGTCATCCCCGACAACTGCGAAGGCCTGCCAAACACTCCTGTACAGCCCGTGGGCCCTGAGAACATCCTCTACTATCCTGGAGGCCCGCCTAACGATCTCGAGCTTCTCCCTCGTAAACCTCCCGATAACCCTCACCGCTAGTCCTGGGCCGGGGAAGGGGTGCCTATACACAACCTCCTCGGGTATGCCAAGGGCTATGCCTAGCCTCCTAACCTCGTCCTTGTACAGGTTCCTCAGGGGCTCGAGCACCTTGAGCCCCAGCCAGCTGGGTAGGGCAGCGACGTTGTGGTGGCTCTTGATCCTATCAGCCCCAGCAGCAGCGCCGCTCTCGATAACGTCTGGGTACGTAGTTCCCTGAGCGAGCCACCTTATCGCCGGGTCTTTCTCAACAACCTCCTTGAACACCTTGGCGAACTCCTCCCCTATGATCCTCCTGCGCTCCTCGCAGTCCTCAACACCCTCGAGCTTCGATAGGAACCTCTCCGACGCGTCTATGTATACCGGCTCTATACCAACCCTCCTCAGGTTCCTCAGAACCTCCTCAGCCTCATCCTCCCTAAGCAGCCCGTGGTTCACGAACACCGCCACGAGCCTATCCCCAACAGCCCTCTTCACCAGGACCGCGGTCACCGTAGAGTCAACACCGCCGCTAACGGCTACCAACACCTTCTCCCCCGGCCCTACACGCCTCCTTATATCCTCAACGAGCTGCTGGGCCAGGTCCTCAACTCTCCACGTAGCCCTAGCACCGGCTACCTTGAAGAGGAAGTTCCTGAGAAGCACCACACCTTTCGGCGTATGCCTAACCTCCGGGTGGAACTGGACCCCATAGATGGGCCTTCCACGGACCCTGTAGGCAGCTACATATCCGTTCTCCGAAACCGCTAGGATCTCGGCGCCGGGCACCTCGGCTACGTAGTCCGCGTGGCTCATCCACACGTACTCCTCATCCCCCCACCCATCGAATACGGGGTCCCTCGAAACGATCCTCACAAGGGTCCTCCCGTACTCACCCTTGCCACGGGCAACAACGCCTCCCAGGAGCTTGGCTATTAGCTGGTGCCCGTAGCAGATCCCCAGAACGGGCACTCCGAGCTCGAGGATCCGCGGATCTATGGAAGGCGCGTTCTCTTCATAGACGCTTGCGGGCCCGCCCGAGAGGATCAGGGCGCTGGGCCCTAGCTCCCTAAGCCTATCAGGCGTCGCCTCGGTGTAGGGAAGGATCTCGCTGTAGACCCCAGCCTCCCTAACCCTCCTAGCTATTAGGTGGGCGTACTGCCCTCCGAAGCTGATGACAACCACCTTATCCATAGAGCCCAGCCGCGCGATAACTCGAACAACGAGGTATTAACGCTGAGCCTCAGAGCCTATTCAGATTCAGATATATACACAGCTGTTTAAACACGTGTGGAGAGGAGCCTACTATACCACCTCGGGCACACATACATAGGTTGAGGCGGGTAGGTGTGGCTGCCACAGTAACCCTGCCAAAGAGTATTGCTGAGCGTGCTAGAAGAGAAGCAGAGAAACTCGGTGTTAGTCTAGAGGAGTTCATAGTTGAGCTACTTATCCAGGGCCTAGACCCGAGGGATAGAGCCGCAGGGTATGTGGAGGCCTCAGAGGAGTTACTAGGGCAGGCTAAGGAGGAGCTGAGGAAGGGCGATACGAGACAGGCAGCCGAGAAAGCATGGGGTGCCGCCGCCCTAGCTGTGAAGGCCTACGCTATGTGTAGGGAGGGGAAGAGGCTCACTAGCCATGGAGAGCTGTGGAGGTATAGGAGGAGGCTTGCCAAGGAGGTGGGGAAGTGGGTGAAGATCTCATGGGCCTATGCAAACATGATGCATACCTGCTTCTACGAGAACTGGTGCGATCGGGAGGATGTAGGGGACGCACTTGAGTACATAGAGAGGCTTGTTAGCGAAGTAAGGTCTAGGGTAGAAAGGACGTGAACCCCGGCTCTATCCCGTGGCCGGGTTGCCTATGCGGTGCTGGTAAGCCTCAGCTTCCGCTACTCTTCAGCTCCTCTAGAACCTTGGGGAGGGCCTCCCTAACCGTTGTGCCTGTAACCGTGACCACCTTTATCCCGAAGTGCTGGAGCGCTAGGTAGGCGTTGGGCCCGGGGTTGGGCCCTGCGTAAACCGTTGCGCCCGCGTTGGCAACCGTCTCTGCCGCCTTGACCCCTGCGCCGCTCGCCGCCTCTGCACCGGGGTTCTTCAGCACCTTAACGCTCTTCACCTCGCCGCTCCCCTCATCGACCTCCACAACGGTTATGGTTGGGGCCCTGCCGAATCGGGTGGATATCCTGCTGTCGAGACCCTTCTCATCCTCTGTCGCGAATGCTATCCTGACCAGACGCATCACCCCCAGCTACAGTGATCGCTGGGGTTTATTGGGTTGATCC
>QMWY01000240.1 GCA_003661865.1 Thermoprotei archaeon | reverse complement strand
TTAGAACATGCGAGCCGTTTTAGCCATTGACTGCGGGCTATACTTGCGAGCCGAAGGGCAGTTGAGCGCGTCACTTCAATGCGAGCCAACTCAGAGCTCAACCACGTATTTATAATGCGAGCCGTGCAAAGAGTGGACGCGTCTCTGGGGTGCGAGCCGGCCAAAAAACCGACAACGTATTTAAAGTGCGAGCCGATTCAGGCATGAACGCCAGGGGAGTGCTGCGAGCCGGTGGTAATGTGTGCCGGTCTGATGGTGCGAGCCGACTTTATCAATGCACGCCGAGGCAATTTTGCGAGCCGGCTCAGAGTCTGGGCACGTGTTTACGGTGCGAGCCGTTTGAGGCATAGACAGCGTCGATCCACTGCGAGCCAAATACGCTACAGATGCCGATGTAGACATGCGAGCCGATATAGGTTTGAGCAACATGTGGAATATGCGAGCCGGAGGTCAATTGAGCGCGCTTCATAATTGCGAGCCGAATGTAACATGCACGGCCCGAAGAAGCTGCGAGCCGGCTTAATAATTGAAGCGCAAAAGGGCTGCGAGCCGGACTAATAGTGGGCGCCGAGTTAAATTTGCGCGCAACCCAAAACCCCCTTTTTCCCCGAGGCGACTTCGGTCCGGGGTGGGCGCGTGCGCGACGCTGTGGACCAGCTGATACAATACATGCTCATGAAGAGGCTCACGGGCAGGAGCGAGGTGGTCATCGCCATAATCGACTACTACGTCAACGGAGCCTCCCCCAGCGACATAGGCGCCAAGCTCAGGGTCAGCAGGCTTAAGGTGAGGGGCTGGATACAGCGCGTCGCCGAGAAGTGCAACTACAGCCACTCGGTGGCGGCCAGGGTCGCAGGGAGGGTGGCGGCGGCAGTGATGGAGGTCGACCCGATCATAGTCAGGGTCGGCGGCAAGGCGCTGTGCACAATCTGCGGCGCCGCGCTGAGGGACGACGAGCGCGCGCTCCGCCGGCACATCCTCAGGCAGCACGGCGAGGAGTTCAGGACCCTGGCCGAGCTCGTGAGGAGGCGCCTCGGCGGAGAGCTGGGGCGGAGCGAAAATAAAAATAAGAACTAGGTTTTAATACATAAATTTATTAATACCTAATTCAACATAATACCGAGGCGACAAAATGCCCGAGGCCCCGCACTGGTACGAGTTCAGGGTCGTCGGGAAGGAGGCCAGGAGGTACTGGGCGCCGAAGGGAGGCAGGGAGTGCCTCGTGGCCGAGATAGAGCTCTACCTCAGGGACGGGGGACTGGAGGTGAGGCTGACCGACCCGCTCGGCAGGCCGCTGACGATCAGGGCCGAGCTGTGGTGCAGGGAGAGGGGGGAGCCGGGCGCGACGCACGGGGTGAGTGAGCGGTGAACCCGCCCGTCAGCAGGATAAGGAACGAGCTGGAGGACAAGGTAGTCGTCAAGGTGACCGTAACGTACTCGACCAGGGAGCTAATCTACGGCAAGGAGGCGAGCACCATAGACCTGGGCGACCTGGCCACGGAGGGAGACATGACCGAGATAACGGTGACGATAATGAAGCCTGGGGGTGACTGAGCGGTGGTCAGGTACCCAGTCCTACGCATGGGCAAGCCGACACCGCCCGAGTGGATGTGGCTGATATGTAGAAATTGCCCGTACAGGTCCCTCTGCGAAGCCTATGGAGAGCCGCTATGCATGAAGAAGGCGGTAAAGATGAACCAGAAAGGCATGAGGTGAGTGGCATGGGCGTTCGTGAGGAGAGGCCTAAGGCCCTGTACTTGGTCAGGCTCTGGAGGTCTGGTAGTGAGAGGTTGGCGGTAGGTGGCGAGGTCATTGACTTCGATGACTACACCGTCTTCGCCTACTACATGCTCAGGCACGGCAAGCTAGTGGATACGAGGGGCATGAGGTGGTGCAGGGACGTGTACGATGCGGGTTGCGTGACGTTCTCTATACCGTGCCCCAACTTATGTGATGGCGTCGGAGGGTACATCTATGGGTCGGTGGACTACGTGGTTAGGGCGCGTGGCGCACCAGGTGTACTGATACCGAGTAAGGACGAGCACATGAAGCTGCTTGAGGAGGGCAGGATAATAGACCTCACGCCAGAGAAGCACCTGAGTGCCTTCCTAGCGTTCAGGGAGCTGAGGAGGAGGTGCCTAGACATGCAGGACAGGCTGAGGAAGTTCCTTGAGGAAGTGGTAAGGAGCGCCAACATCTGATTGGTGCGGGTTCATAAGGGGGTGAGCGGTGACGGTTAGGTGCTCTGTCGAGGGCTGCGGCAGGGAGGCGGTCGCTCAGTTCGGCAGCATAGCCCTCTGCGAGCACCACCTGAGGAAGTTCTTGGAGCAATTGGACAAGATAGTGAAGGAGAGAGGTGAGTGAGCGGTGGTTCTGAGCGGTAAAGATAAGGAAGAGATATGCAGGGTGATTGCCGAGATGGCTGAGGTTGTCTATAACCACGTGCCCAAGATGATAATCGGCCCTATTGACAGGGAGTACCTCCACAGGAGGTGCCTAGAGCTGTGGAACCTTAAGGAAGTGGGTGAGGAGGTGGCTGAGTGATGGCTGAGGATAGTGGGGGTGAGTGAGCGGTGGATGCGAGGGAGGAGGTCATGGTTCTTGAGCGGTGCCTGAGGCACCTGCGCAGGGCTAGGTCTGAGCTGCTGGATGCCGGCTCGCTGTACTGGGACGACGCCATCAGCGAGGCGGTGAGGCTGGTCGATGAAGCAATAAACAGGTGCAACTTCAGGCTGACACTCAGCAAGAACCTACTGAAGGGTGGGTGAGCGTCGGATCCAAGGCAAAATGAGACACGCGCTTTTTACTTACTAAAACTTTATTAAAATTTTAAGGCTCGGAGCCCCCTAGGCCGTCGCCCGGGACGCCAGCGCAGGGGGCGCGGGCACGACAGCGCGCGCCGGAGCAGCTCGCCCGCCGCGCGGGGGATGTGGGG
>QMWY01000239.1 GCA_003661865.1 Thermoprotei archaeon | reverse complement strand
GCCCGAGGGCGGCCTCCACTCCACCCTGAACCCCCCGCCGTCGACCTCATTAGAGTAGACGACCATGCAGCCGGGGAACTCCTGCCCCCTAACCCTGTACAGCACCTCGCAGTAGGAGACCCTCCCGAAGAGCCCCAGGTCGCGCCACGAGAGCACCCTCCCCCTGTCCCCATGCACGTACCTACCGGAGTGCCTCAGGTACCCCCTCACGTTGTCGAAGAGCGGGCCCTCGAGGAGCGGGTGATCTCCTTTGGAGTCCGCCCGAGTTCCACTCATTCCCACCGCCGACCCACCGACCCCTCGTGCCCTCGGCCTGTCCTTGACTGAGGACCTGAGGTTCCTGACCTTGGCCGCGACAAGCTTTGATATGTCCGCCGCGACCCTGTAGAGCCCCCTGGAGACCCTCTCGACGAAGCCCCTCGAGGCCAGCCTCTTGAGGGCGTCGTGGATCCTCCTCCTGTCTGCGCCGACCCGATGCTGCACGTCCCTCGGGGTGAAGCGCTCCAGCCCCAGCTCAAGTACGGCCTGGAGGATCCTGTGCTCCAGCGGGCCCAGCCACCCCGCCCCCGCGCTCCTGTCCTTGACTGCGCTCCTTGCCCGCGAAGGCTTATAAGTCGGGTTGCACCTACTACCGTAGGATGATGTACCAGCTGACACGGGACTCCCCCCGCAGGTTCTGAACTCCAGTATTATGTTGAGTTGCCCCTTATAAGCTGAGCTGAAGATTACCTGACAATAATTCTAAATAAAACTCCATCAGTTCTCCATCGGTTGCGTGCGTGACTGAGGGTGGACCTGCAGAAAGCTTCAGATTTCTCAAATGAGTTTTCCTGTGAGAGACCTAGGTAAAAAGCCGCGAGTTTAGGACCTCCCGAAGATCCTGTCCAGTATCTTCGGCACCTCCCTGGCCGCGACGACGCCGGAGGCGACGGCGACGGGTATGGCTGCGCCGGCTATCGGGTACGCGTAGTCGGTCACGAGCCTCCTGGCGTAGTTCGTCGGGAGCCTCGTCCAGCACACCATGTCCGGCACGGGGACTGGCAGGAGCCTCGCGCAGACGTGGGGCCCTATGTCGGCCCTCGGGGCCTCATAGTTAACCTCGTGTATGCCGGCGCTGATGAACGCGTCCCTCCTGAAGGCCAGTGAGAACTCGTAGCAGAAGAGCTTGGTGGCGAGCAGGCCCTCGAGCAGGCCGAGCCAGCTCTCCTCCCCCTGGTGGGGCAGGACGGTCCCGGCCCTGACCGCCGGGAACAGCCTCAGCGCCTTGACGGCCGCCTCGGCGGACATCGGGTGGTACACCGTGTCGGAGTCGCAGGACAAGATGTACTCCTCGGAGGTACTCAGTATCGCCTCCACCCTGGCCCTGCCTATCCCCTCGGCGGGGCCGACCACCTCGTCGGCGAGCGACCTGGCCAGCTCCATGTCCGTCCTGGGGCCGGCGGCTATCACTACCCTGACCGGCATGCTCTGATCCCTCAGGCTCTCCACGCACCTCTCCAGCATCGGCTCGCCGTTGTCGACGACTACCGCGACTACCTCCTCCAACTCACCTGCCCCTCGCGGCCACCAGCGTGAGCATCTCCTCCCTCTGCCTCTGGTAGTGCAGGTACGCCGCAGTGCCGACTATCGCGGCCACCACGGCCCCTCCTATGACCGCTATTGTGCCCATGAGCCTCATCTCCTCCTGCCTCCTCTGCTCCTCGGTTATGACCTCTATCCCGACCTTGGCCGACTCGCACGGGTTGTTCCATATTGACCCGTCGTACCTGACCCAGGCGAGGTACTTGCCCGTCTTGGTCGGGGTCCACCTGAGCTTGAACCACCCTCCCTTGCCCGTCGGCTGGGTGTCGACGACCCTGCCCTCGACGACCAGGTGGACCGGCTCACCCTCGACCGGCTCCCACCACCAGGTGAGCGGCCTCCTGAACTCCAGGTACCCCGTGAACTCCACCGTCTCGCCGACGACCGGCCTGTAGGTGCTGACCCTGAAGTCCCTTATCCTGGTCTCGTTGAGCGCCGCCGGCCTGGACATGGCGTCACCTCGCGAGGAGCGCCAGGTACATGAGCTCCCTCCTCCTCTCCTCGGCGATTACAGCGCCGACGACCGCAGCCGTGACGCTGAAGGCGCCGGCCAGCCCTATCCACGCCCAGACCGGCAGCCCCATGAAGCTCCTCTCGTACCACGGGAGCTGCTCCTGCTGCTCCTCCTTCTCCTCCTCGGTCGCCTCCCTGACGGTGTAGGTGAACTCCCTGCGGTCGAGCTCCCTGCCCCAGCCGTAGAGCCAGACCCTGAGCGGGTACGTGCCCGCGGGGCCCCTCTCCACGAACCTGAACGGTATGTAGTACCAGCCCGGCTCAGTTATCGTCATCTTCCCCGACCACAGCTTCTCCCTGTCGTCGACCTGGATGGCGACCTCGTAGGTGGCGGGCGTGGCTATGCTGAAAACTACCCTTACCTCTACCTCTGAGCCCTCCGGGACCTCGGAGACCTTCTGGCCGCCGACCCAGTACTCGACGTACTGGATCCTCCCGGACGGCTCCCAGACGCCGTCAGGCACCGCGCATCACCTCCGAGTACCCGGCCACGCCGCCCACGAACGCCAGGGGCACCAGGCCCAGCACCAGCGACAGCAGCCCCTCCGGGATCAACGGCCTGCCCTCGGCCGTCACCCTCACCTCAGCGGACGAGCTGCCGTAGCCCATCGCGTCACCTCCTCGACACCTCGCTCGCGACCAGGACGCCGCCTACAGTAAGTATCGGTATGACCGCGAGGATCTTGGACAGCACGTCGGCCAGCTGGCCCACGTCCACCTGGACGGCGGCTATGGTCGCGGTCGCAGGGAGCCCGTGGCCCGCGAACTCCGCGCCTAGGGTGTGGTCGCCGGGCGCGTCGACCACCATGTCGAGGCTGAACGAGCCGTCGTCGCCCGTGGT
>QMWY01000238.1 GCA_003661865.1 Thermoprotei archaeon | reverse complement strand
TACATCATCTCGGAGGCGAAGCCCCACAGCTTGCTATCGTAGCCCGCCAGGTTAGCGAGGACCTGCGCGCCAAAGACATCGACATGCCTAACCGAGGTTCTCATAGCGGGCGCTGGGCTGTTGTATATGTACACCCTGTAGCTGGCGCCGGCGCTGGCCTTGCCAACGTACTCCCCCTCGAGATATATCTCGGCGCTGCTGTAGAGGGAGCTAACCACGTAGATGTCCACGTAGCTCAGAGACGGTGAGCGGTACTCGGTAACCCTCAGCTTTATCAGCACATCCCTAGAGACGCTCCCATCCTCGAGGGGCGTGACGAGCTCTAGAAGCATATCCCACGAATACGTCGTGCTGTAGCCATCGCTGCTCACCTGCACATTCTCGAACTCCACATCAGTATAGGAAGAACCCTCAACACCGGTAGCCACAGCGTAGCGCAGCCCAGGGATCCACCACCAGCCCCGGTTAGGCTCCTTGACAACTATAGGCAGGGCCGGGTACTCCGAGATGACGGTGTAGCTACCTAGGTCCCGCTCCAGCCCCGCTATGTAGAAGTAGTACGCGTAGCTCACAGCATCCTTTATCTCGCTCAGCGAAGGCGCCTGGGCACCGACCACGGGCAGCGGAAGAGCCGCTAGGGCCACTACGAACATTAAGAGCGCTGCGAGAACACCCTTGACACGCACACCCATTACACGCCCTTAGAGGAGCCCCATTAAATACCGTGGAAACTTTCGCCGGCGGGACCCCGCCCAGAAGCAGCCGAAACACCATGGAGAAAGAGGTGAAAAACACGATTCGGTTTTAGACACGCAGCCACCCCACACCGATTAGCGGATCGGGCCCTCGGAGAGGTCGTACACCCACGTATCATCCACGAAGAACCACTTCTCAGGTACCGTGTTGCCAACGTATACCAGATCGTATTCGTGAAACGCGAACCCGTTCTGGGAAGTGCCCGAGTACACCAGCTTGCCATCAACCCACACATTCAGCGTGTAGTAATCCGATAGGTAGGAGTCGTCAACAACCTTGAACCACCTATCGGTTGGGAAGGTGAAACTCGCCACCTTCTTACCATAGACATAGACCTCGCCGTAGTACTCGGACACACCACAGTAGTAGAACGCTATATCGACAACATCGACAACATAGGGTTCTCTCCTCACCAGCGCGAGCCCTGCAAACGCACCTTCGGGATAGGTACAGCCCGAGGGTATGTAGAACCACGCGCCGGCGCTCCAGATAGTTACGGTATACGGCATGTGCTGATACACAGACTGATAGCCATAGGTTGACTTAGTATTGCCCATAGCCACTGCGTAGTTACCGCTATGCACAGGGTTCGTAACCACATAGGGATTGAATTGGTACCACGACCACCCTTCGAGCCCCTGCTCGAAGCCTGGGTTCACCAACAGGTTCGTCTGCGCCTCCGCAGTCCAGAGTGGAAGAGCCGCTAGAACAGCTACTAACACCACAAGCGCAGCAACCCGGTAGAGAGCCACCTTCATTTGAAACCCGAATATACACCAGGGTAAAAAGCGGCGGTACTTACGCTAGGGACTCCCTCACAACCCTCCCATGCTCATCAACGTAGACTATGCCCCTGCCGTCCACCTGGAGAACCTCCTTGACACATATCACCTTCCCGTTGGGTAGCCTAAGCTCTCTACACCCCCTCTCGATCACGCTGACCTCGTTTCTGGGAACCGCTTCGCTGATCCTATCTAGCAACCGCTTTAGCAAGGATGGCACGCCTCCCAGCCTCGAGGGGTCTAGCAGCTACGGGCTTCAGCACAACGACCCTGCTGGCGATACCCATCCTCCTAAGCTCCTCAGCCACCTCACGAGCCCTGGAGCCCGCTAGGAGCACCACGGCGTATGGAGGGAGCCTACCGTACTCCGCGGCATACCTAACGACCTCCTCAACCTCCCTCATCTCCCTAGGACCACTGTGCTTCCTAGCCAGGGCGATCAGGTAGATGAGCCTACGCCTAGCCAGGTCCCTAGTCATAGCGACACGCCTACCCCTATCATCGTAGCTCCAGCCCCTGCGGAGATCCCTTAGGATCAGAGCAGCGATAGAGGCAGCCGTATAACGATCAACACCCTTACCGGGGACAAAGCACCCTTCATAGATAGCGTACCACGAGCCGGGACCCTCGTAGATGTTCCTACGGCCCATCACCAACCTCCAAGAATGGAAAGGCACTAGGGCTATTCAAGGCACCGCGAATCCTCGCAGAGCGTTATGCAGAAGCATAACGCTGAGCAACCTCCATAGTTTACAAACAGCTGCCATGTGAACGATGCATAGTCTAAGGGAATGTGCGCAGTGGCTAGACCTAGGTTAGGGTAATGGAATTACTAATGCTAGCGTAAGAATTGTATCAGGTATATATGTCAAAGAACTTGAGGAAGGTTTAGCGCGTGTGACGTTACCTATGTATATGTACGTATGGTGGTCCTATCGATATGTTTATGACCATGGATCTGTTTAGTAGGGTCTCATCTACGTATAGCTCTACGAGGTAGGTTATACCCACCCTATTCCTCAGGTTCATCAGCGGCTTGTAGCTTTCCCAGTTAAGGTTCCCTCTGGCTAGGTTGCTGAAGGTTGACCACACTACGTCGAAGCACTGCCTATCGTATCTATAGATGCCTCCGATCCAGTAGGTGATGCCGGGTGTCTTCGGAAACACGATTTCTCTGCCATTGATCCGTATCTTAACCAGTACAAGCACATCTGTACGGCTCCTCTCCGATCTCTTGATCTCTAGACATATCGGCAACCCCGGCACTATCCTGAAGAAGTATGTTTCCGTACCCGGAACTCGGTAGATACCCTGGGTAACGCTGTTTGGTAGTGTAAAGATCGCTTCGATGGCTCTGCTCCAAACCTTCCTGAAACTACGAGGCCTACCGACATAGAACGAGAGGTTCAGCTCTTCACCGCCGGG
>QMWY01000237.1 GCA_003661865.1 Thermoprotei archaeon | reverse complement strand
CAGCCCTCTCCCTAAGCCCAGGTACGTTGTCCAGAAGCCACCAGATCTTTGTCGAGGAGAAGTAGGGGTCTGGGAACAGCCCCGTCCTGCTGTAGATCAGGTCTAGGTACTCCTCCCGAAGCTTCTCAACGAGCGGAGCGGTCCTCCTGCACTGCCACACGATAGCGTTGTAGAGGGGTTCTCCGCTCTGCGGATCCCACACAACCACGGTTTCGCGCTGGTTCGTAACCCCTATAGCCACCACATCCCCTGGCCCAACCCCCGCGGCCTCCATAGCCCTCTTCACAACGTCTAGGGTGTTGAGCCATATCTCCCGGGGGTCGTGCTCCACCCATCCGGGCCTCGGGTAGATCTGCCGGTGCTCCCTGTAGGCGTAGCCCAGGACAGAGCCCTCCTCATCCACAACGGTTGCGCGGGTCCCCGTAGTCCCCTGGTCTATGGATACGACGACCCTGGGCAAGAAGAGGCCCCGCGATCACGTTCGGGCGGTGCGGGGGATAGAAACCCTGCGCCTCCTCACCTCCTAAGCCCTAGTAGCCTAACAGCCCCGCGCATCATAACAGGTGTTGCTACGGAGGTCACCGCGGCCATGATCACCACCGCGGTGAAGATCTCGGGGGTGAACACCCCTAGGCTGTAGAAGGTGCCCGCTATGGCGAGCTCGACCGCGGCCCGGCTGTTCATAGCTATACCCACCACCACGGCCTCGCGGGGGCTAAGCCCGGCTGCTAGGGAGCCCAGGGCCCCGCCGATGATCTTCCCAGCGAACGCCGCTACTAGGAGCTCGGCTGTGAACCAGGTGGCGCCTGCAAGGGCTCTGAGGTCAGTCTTCACACCTATGTAGGCGAAGAAGAGGAGTGCGAAGAAGGCGAAGGTGAAGTCTATGATCTCGCGCTCCGCGCTCTCCCCCAGCAGCACGTTGAGTATCATCCCCGCTATGAACACCCCTACGATCTCGTGGAGCCCGGAGACCCGGGCTAGGTAGCCGAAGAGTAGTGCGAACGCTATCGCTATCCCCAGCTTCAGCGAGGGATTCCGCGTGTGTAGCCCTAGGAGCCTGCCGAACCTGAGCCTTGCCCTAACGCTCCTCGTTATGGCTATCCCCAGCGCGAACCCCGCTGCTAGGAATGCGATCGCGGTGACCATGGCCAGGGCCACGTTATGGAACTCGACCTCCTCCAGCGCTAGGGCGAACGCCGCCGACATGAGCACGAGTCCTATCACGTCATCGTCCACAGCCGCGTTGACGATCGTAAGCCCTACACGCGTGGTCAGCATGTGGAGGTCCATGAGCACCCTCACGCTAAGCCCTATCGCCGTGATCGATAGGCACGTGGCGAGCGCGAAGCTCTGTGCGAGGTCTAGCGAGTGCCTGTAGCCCAGGGCCATACCCATCGTGAAGGGGACCGCCACGCCCGCTAGGGCTACGAGGAGCCCCTCGCGGAACCTCCTCATAAGGCTCCTCAGGTTAACCTCAAGCCCTGCGGAGAACATGAAGAAGACCACCCCCACCATAGCTAGGGCCTCGAGCTCCGGGCTGGGCCTGACGAGGCCTAGGGCCGAGGGCCCTAGGAGTATGCCCGCGACGAGCTCGCCTATCACCCGGGGCATCGAGAAGCGGTCGAACAGCTCCCCAAGCGCCTTGGCGGCGACCACTATCAGCAGGATCTCTAGGAGTATGGACTCCTCGGACACCACGGCGGGTTCCTCGGTACTCCGCTGCGCACCCAGTGATCAGGTGGCGCACGGCTCGTTATACGTGCTAGCAAGGGGTAACACATATTGCTTCGAAGCCCCAGGATGGCGATGGGGTGCACCCCAGTGTCCTTTGAGGAGCTGCGGGACCTAGAGGAGTTCTACCACATGCTCCACCCCCGCCCCGTGGCCGTGGTTATCACGAGGTGTCCTAACGGCAGGGTCAACGCGATGCCCGCCTCGTGGGTGACCCCCGTATCCGATGAGCCTCCCGTGGTGGGCGTTGCTATAGGGAGCCAGGCCTACACCCAGGAGTGCCTCGAGTGCTGCGGCGAGGCAACGCTGAACATCCCTGGGCCCGAGCACGCCGACCTGGTGTACGCCTTGGGCACGGTGTCGGGGCGTGACGTAGACAAGGTTAGGGAGTTCGGCCTCAGGCTCGTTGGTGGTAGGAGGGTGTCGGTCCCTGCGTGGCAGGATGCGATAGGTGTTATCGAGGGTAGGGTTAGGCAGGTAGTAGGGGTTGGCGAGGTCAAGTTCTTCCTCCTAGACGTGGTGGCCGCCTACGCTAGGAGGGGGCTCATGGGTAGGTGGGGCTGGGATACCTCGAGGACTAGCCCCCTTATGCATGGGTGGGGTAGGGCTTTCTACCTAGTAGGTAGGAGGGTTTTTGCGAAGAAGAGGTAGGGGCGAGTACCTGTATAGGTGCACCTACTTGCGCTGGGTAGCGCCACACCTCCTCATATCTGAGGGTGATGTCGGGGGATATGTACTCCTACCTGGTGACCCCGGGAGGGCTGAGAGGATAGCCGGCTTCCTAGAGAACCCACGCCTAGTTTCGAGGAACCGTGAGTTCGTGGTGATCACCGGTGGGTACAGGGGGATTAGGGTCTCGGCGGTTTCGACGGGTATAGGCAGCCCCTCAACGGCTATAGCTCTCGAGGAGCTGGCGCGGTGTGGGGCGAAGGTGTTTATCCGTGTCGGAACCTGTGGGGCGCTGAGGCGCGGCATCCCTATCGGGGCTCTTGTGGTCCCCTACGCAGCGGTTAGGCTCGACGGGGTTACGAAGAGGTACGTAGCCCCGGAGTACCCAGCTGTTGCACACCCAGCAGTGTTCAGCGCCCTCCTCAGGGCTGCTGAGGAGGAGGGGCTGAGCCCCGTTACGGGGATCGTCGTGTCGGACGATAGGTTCTACGTGGATAGGGAGGAGCTGCTGGCATGGGCAAGGCTAAACGCTGTTGCTGTTGAGATGGAGGCCTCCACGGTCATGGTGCTTGCAT
>QMWY01000236.1 GCA_003661865.1 Thermoprotei archaeon | reverse complement strand
CCTTCTCCAGCTGCCCGCTGTGCAGGTACAGCCTCCCGGGGGCTTTCAATTCCATTTTTGAGATTCCTACATCTAGGCGCTCAACGTTGACGTCTATCCCAGCTACCTTTCAATTCCATTTTTGAGATTCTGGTGTTGGTGTGGCTTGGTGTTTTCCATGGTGGATTCGCGGTATTACCGCTCTGAACTCTGTTTCTGTCTATATAAGCTCTCTCCCAGTCTTCCGCTATGTTCATGCTCATCAGAGTCCTTCTCTTGTAGAGAACTTGGTTCCCAGGGTGTGTTTGGGAACCTGGTTATTTACTGGGATTGAATGTTCTTAAGCTGTACCGTTCTATACATGGAGAGGAAGATTCTTAAGCTGTTTATAAGGCTCCCAGAGGTCTACTGGGAACATCTATAGCGGTGGAGTTGATAGGTGGGTACAGACATAGAATCGAACAGGTTTATAAAGGGTTTCTCGGTGTTGGGTTGTTCCTCGTGTTTTCGTGGGGTTCTCGGTGTGCTCCGGTTCTTTGTTCCCGGGGTTTCTCGGTGATGTGATCGTGTGGTCTATGTGTTTGCCTCTTGTTATAGGGTGGTCGCTACGGTTGGTCGCGGGGGTTGGGGATGTTCACGAGGTACACTCTGCTACGTGCTCTTAGGAGGCTTCATGCTCTCAGGGTTTCGGATCCTATTGATGAGGAGCTGCGTGGGTGGAACTGGTATTCTCCTCCTCTGAAGCCCCGTGCTCATCTGGGGCTCGGGGTTTCGGAGCTTGTCTACGGTGTGTGTCCGACGAGGAGGGATCTGTGGCTCCGCAGGGTTGCGGGTGTGGAGCCTAGGCCTACGAGGGCCATGGCTGTGGGGAGCGCTGTGCACACGCTCTTCCACGAATCCGCCCGGGATGTGGCTAGGCTCCTGGCATCAGGGGAGACCCCGTGGGACGCGGCCTGCAGGCTCATGGTATCCTCGGAGAAGAGGGTTAGGAGGCTGCTGGGGTTCAACAGCTGGGCATCGTCTCTGTACAGAGCGTTCGTCCTGGCGTGGTGCTCCTCGGCGGCAGAGCTGGGGTCTGCTCCCTGGGTAACGGAGTACAGTGTTGACGGGAGCCCCCTGGGGCTCTCCCGCAGGCTGAGGGTGGACGCCGTGGCCGATGCAGGGGTGGTGGTGGAGCTGAAGTACGGTTCGTGGAGGGAGAGCTACCCCGTGGCCCTCGCGGGCTACGCCATGGCTCTCGAGAGCTACCTGGAGACCCCGGTGGACTACGGGGTGGTGATCCTAGTCGACCGCGTCGAGGAGAGGCCTAGGGTAGAGATCGAGCCTGTGTACATAGACAACCACCTAAGGAACGAGTTCCTCCAGGTACGGGATGAAGCCATAGACATGCTCCTAACGAGGTCGGAGCCCCCCAGACCACGCACATGTCCTCGGGAATGCCCCTTCCGGGAGGTGTGCAGGGGATGAAGACCCTAGTCGTCTCGGGCCACGGTGTGAAGCTACGGGTATGGAGGGGGCTCCTCGTAGTAGAGCACAGCGGGTCTAGAGAAACCATCCCCCTAGCCGAGCTCGAGAGGATAGTGATCGCGACCGGCGGCGTCTCGATAACGAGCAGCTTCGTGAGGAAGCTCGTGGGGTACGGAATAGACCTGGTGTTCCTAGACAGCCGCGGGGTTCCGATAGCAAGGCTCTACCCCCCGTGGATAACCAGGACTGTTGAGAGCAGGAGGGCCCAGTACCTAGCGTACACAGAGCCCAGCAGAAGGATCGAGATCGCTGTGGGCTTCGCGATCGCGAAGCTCGCGAACCAGGCGTCGTTCCTCAGATACCTAGCCAGGAGGCTCGGGATGAAGGAGCTGATGGAGGACGTCGAGAAGATAGATAGGTACATCGCGCAGCTCTACGAGGTCTCCGCGGAGCCCGGGCCCGACACCACGAAGAGGATCATGGGTGTTGAGGGCAACGCAGCTAGGGTCTACTGGGGGGCGTACGCCCAGGCACTGCCCCGCGACCTGGGGTTCCCGGGGAGGGATAGGGACTCCGGAGACCCTGTGAACATGGTGCTGAACTACCTCTACGGCCTCCTCTACCCCGAGGTGTTCAAGGCCCTGGCCACCACGGGGCTCGACCCATACGCAGGGTTCCTCCACGTGGATAGGAGCGGGAAGCCCGTCCTGGTGTTCGACTTCATAGAGATGTTCAGGGTGAGCGCTGTCGACAGCCTAGCCCTCGACCTCTTCAGGAAGGGGTTCAGGCCCAGGATCGAGAACTCCCTCCTCGACCACCCCACGAGGACCAAGCTGATCGAGGCGTTCCACCGCTGGCTCGAGAGGAGGGCGAGGCCTCTGAACTGGAGCAGGTCCATCCCCATCAGGGAGGCGCTGCTCACCTGGAGCATCTCCCTGGCCAGGGCCCTGAGGAGCGGGGCGCGGTACGAGGGTTTTGTGGAGAGGTGGCCCTAGGTGTTCGTGCTCGTAGCCTACGACATATCCGATAACCGGACGAGGGATCTGGTCGCGAGGAGGCTGCTGGCCATGGGCTTCTCCAGGATCCAGCGCAGCGTCTTCGTAGCGAGGGGCGGGGGCGGGCTCGCACGCGATGTCGAGAGGCTCGTGAGGAGGTTCATCGACCCCTCCAGCGATGTGGTGCACATCCTCCTGATCCAGGATAGGGAGTGGAGCTCCAGGATAGTGGTCGGAGGGAGCGGGGTTGATGAGGGTAAGCCCATCCACGTATTCTAGGCAGCTGCTGGCCCCCACCACCGTTAAGGAGTACTGCTACTGCCCAGCCATACCGTGGATCCAGTGGAACTACCTCGTAGAGCCGCGGCCGACCCCCAGCATGGAGCTGGGCTCCGAGGCCAAGGTCCCCAAGCTCGAGGAGGTTGCCGAGCGCGTAGGGCTTCCGAAGCCCAGGAGGTACGAGGTCTACGTAGTCGACAGGGTGCACGGTCTCGCCGGGAAGCTCGACGCTGTTGGTGGTGCGAGGAGCCTGGGTCTCGAGATCCT
>QMWY01000235.1 GCA_003661865.1 Thermoprotei archaeon | reverse complement strand
TGGGCTTGGCGCAGAACCTAGCAGCGCTGAGGGCCCTCGTAACCGAGGGGATCCAGAGGGGGCACATGAAGCTCCACGCAAAGAACCTCGCGATCATGGCGGGGGCCACGGGCGAGCTCATAGACATCGTGGCGGAGCAGATGGTTAGGGAGGGGAGGATAAGGTTCGACTACGCCAAGGAGCTCGTCGAGAAGTACAGGAAGAGGCTAGGGCAGGAAAAGCAGTAGTTTTTAGAACTCTCTCCTCCTCAGAACCCTTCCCGCCCTAGCTCCAGTGAGCTCGCCGTCCTCAACAGCGACCTCGCCATTGACGATCACGTACCTTACGCCGCTGGGGGGCTCCGTGGGGTTCTCGTAGCTGGCCCTATCCCTGATCTCCTCTAGGCTGAACACAACGATATCTGCGGCGAACCCCGGTAGCAGCAGCCCCCTATCCCAGAGCCCCAGCTTCGTAGCGGGCATGGCGCTCATCTTCCTAACAGCCTCTTCTAGTGTTAGAACACCCTTCTCAACAACGTACCTCCTGATAACCCTTGGGAAGGTGCCGAAGAAGCGCGGATGCGGCTTTCCGCGGGGAGGCGCTACCCAGGAGTCGGAGCCTATCATCACTAGCGGATGCGTTACCACGTAGTCAACATCGTCCTGGTTCATCAGGTTGAGCACGACCGAGGTCCTACCCCTATCCCTGAGCAGGAGGTCGAGTATCGCCTCCGCAGGGTCCTCACCCCACATAGAGGCGATCTCGGCTATGCTCCTCCCCTCGCACTCCTTGCAAGAGTCTGAGTACGCGATCACTATACCCCTCCACCCCGCTAGAGCAGCTAGCCTCTCGGAAGCGCCCGTGACAGCCCCCCTGACAAGCTCATCGATTATCCTTCTACGCGTTGAAGGGTCCTCAAGCCTCCTCAGCATCTCCCCAGGACCCCCTTCGAGAGCCCATGGGGGTAGGAGCGCTGATAGCCCTGTCATACCCGCTGTGTATGGGTAGGCATCGCACGTAACCTCCAGCCCTCGGGACCTAGCGTCCTCAACGAGGCTAAGCACGTACCTGACCTTACCCCAGTTCTCCCTCCCCGCAGCCTTGAGATGGCTTATCTCAACCCGTCCCCCCGCCTCCCTCCCGATCCTGAGCGCCTCTTCAACAGCCTCTACGAGCCTGTCTGACTCGCTACGCATATGGGTTGCGTAGATCCCTCCGTAGCGCGCAACCACCCTGGCCAGCTCTACGATCTCCTCAGTCCTGGAGAACACCCCGGGTACGTATATCAGGCCCGTCGACATCCCGAAGGCGCCGGCCTCCATAGCCTCGGCCACCAGCCTCCTCATCTCCTCAAGCTCCCCCTCCGTAGGGGCGCGGTTCTCGATCCCCATAGCGTTGAGCCTAACGGTGTTGTGCCCTACGAGGGGTGCTATGTTGACCCCGGGCCTCTTCTCCTCAACAACCCTTAGGTACTCGGCGAAGCTGCTCCACGTGATCTCCACGGGGAACGGCGCTAGCCTCGCCCAGTGCTCCCTAAACACCTCCAGCCGTTCGGGAAGCACAGGTGCTGCTGAGAAGCCGCAGTTCCCTATAACGAGTGTTGTGACACCCTGAAGAAGGGCGTTGCCTGCCTCGGGGTAGCTTAGGATCGCTAGGTCGCTATGGTTGTGCATATCTATGAATCCCGGTGCCGCGAAGAGCCCTTGGGCATCGATGACCCTATCGGCCTGGGCATGGGGTAGGTACCCCATCCTCTCTACAACACCGTTCTTGATACCTATATCAGCCTCTATCCAGGGGGCGCCCGTACCCGTAACGACCTTGGCGTTCCTTATCAGTATGTCGTACGCCAAGCCCCTCACCTAAGCTCGATCCTTATCCAGGCCCCGGGGTCTTCCTCCTCGAACCTGAACGATACTACGCCGCTGTACCCCGATAACTCGACGACGCTGCGCCCCTGGGGAACGTCAACGACCTCCTCGTGTGCGTGTGCAGGGGGCAGCGCGAGGTCGTACTCGTAGATGTGGAGCCGGTTGCGGTGGGTGAGCCGGAGCACTAGGCGGGGCTCTCTATAGCCTTCGAGCGGTACGCCTCCCCAGGCAACCCCTCTAATAGCCCTTCCCGGGACGCTGAAGCTCAGCGGCGGAGGCTGTGAGGCTAGGAGTGTTGACGCGCTCAGCTCTACCAGACCGCGCTCCCCAGCGTCTATGGGGGTTGCATCGAGCCTCATCAGGTTCGCCGTGGTGTCCACCCCGAGCAGAAGCTTCTCGCCTACGAGCTCCATGGTCGTTACGCGGGCCCCTAGACCCGCAACTATCCTGGCCATGGGGGGCGCTATGTAGACGAGGGTGCTCGGCCCGACAATGGTGTTCAGGAACTCTGCGTAGAGCTTCTCCTCCTCGCTGGATGGGTTGAGGAGTCCGTGGGTGTAGGCGTTGAATGCCACTAGGAGCCCCCCACCCAGCGGGAGGGCAACTGTTCTCAGCGGGCCGTAGCCGTTGAAGCCGAAGTCGAGGAGCCTTACGAAGCGCATGGGCTCCCTCTCGGGCTCTAGGGGGTTGCCCACAACAACCCCTCCTTTAACAAAGGCGAACAGCCTCGCATAGGCGGATGCCACAGCCCCTACCAGGGGTGTGACAACGCCGTGGCCATCGAGCGATACCTGTGCTAGGTCTGGGAGGCGCTGCCTAGTCCACCTACCCTCGACTAGGTCTAGGCACTGAACCCCTTCGAACCCCACCCTGAAGCTCCTCATGATGTCGAAGCACGCGTGATCGAGGAACAGGGTGCCCTTCAGGCTAGGGTCTTCGCTAAGCCTCTTCGCATCTCCTCCCCGCCTGCCAAGCTCGTAGACCCCTAGGTTCGCATGTCCATCGGCCCTCGATAGGAGGAGCCTATCGTTGACAGGATCGTACACGATGTTCGAGACCTCTCCCGCCCAATCGGTTGGGTGGTGGATGCTCTCCCTCCACAGGAGCCTAACCTCGTCTTCATCAGTATCGTAGACG
>QMWY01000234.1 GCA_003661865.1 Thermoprotei archaeon | reverse complement strand
ATGTACGACATCAGGGCTGTTAGGGGTACTATACCGCTGACGATGTTCACGATCGAGCTCGTTGAGAAGCTGAGGCCGAGGGTCGCTCTCTACGAGAACGTGTACAGGAAGGAGCTTAGACAGGTACTGGAGAAGGCAGGCTGGGTTTGCCAAAGATTCGACATGTCGTTCATAATTCCTCAGAAGCGGATCAGGTTGATATGCGCGAAGATAAGGAGCATGAACCTGCTCGACTACGCAAGGTGACCACCATGCGGAGCATCGTCGGCTACGTGTGGAACGCGTTGCTGTCGCTCCTTGTCAGGTTCCTGCTGTGGTTGCGCATCGTATCCCCTTTACAGGCGTTTTTGTTGCTGGTCGAGCTCGGCGCATGCGATGGTATTATCATGAAGTGCGGAGATGGGGGCAGAAACACTTATTAGGGTAGTTTAGGGTCTTTTGGTTTCGGAGAAGGTCTGATGAATGACGAGAAGCCAGAGAGGCTGTTAAAGCCTAGAGAGTTCTGCGAGATTGTTGGGATTAGCTACCAGACGTTCAAGAAGTGGGTGCGCGAGGGTAAGATACGTGTTGTGAGGCTCCCAAGTGGAAGGATACGAGTTCCCTATAGCGAGGTTGAACGTATTCTGAAAGGTGAATACTATGGCTAAGGTGGCGAGGACAGTTATTGTGCCCAGTATAGTGCTGACCAAGAAGAAGTACGAGGTTCTCAAAGAGCTTGAAGAGATGTACAAACAGATGGTGATGGAGCTTGTAGAGCATGGTTTCAGACATGGCATCAAATCGTTTACTGGGCTCAAGAAGCACATGTATCGCATACTTAGAGATAGATATCCTCAGTTACCGTCACACTATGTTCACACTGCTTGCCAGGATGCTGCTACACGCATCAAGAGCTTCCTGGAGCTGAAGAAGCGTGGTAGGGTCTACACCGAGAAACCTGCCGTGAGGGAAGTCTCTATCTGGCTAGATGACCACCTCTGGAAGCCTCTCGGATACACAGCCATTAGGGTAGCAACGCACAAGGGTTGGATTGTAATTGAGCTTCAACCACACAAGCTGTACTGGAAATACATCAACACCGGCTGGAGGCTAAGGACACAACCGAAGCTGAAGCTAGACCATAGGGAGAGGAGAATCTACGTCTACTTCGTCTTCGAGAAGGATGTTGAAGAATACAAGCCTAGAGGTTGGATAGCCGTTGATGTTAACGAGAATAATGTGACTGTCCTCGTAGATGGTAAAGCCTACAAACTCGTTACTATGCTGAGGAAGACCATAGAGCGGTATCACGAGCATAGGAAGAGGTTCCAAGAGAAGCTATGTATACAACTCAATGGCAAGAAATATCCTCTCTACACACTCTGGAGGAGGAAGATGTCTCGTCTTAGGGAGCGCGATAGGAAGACTGATTGGAGGAGGAAAGTAGCTGTAGCCATAGTGAAGACTGCTGAGAGTCTAGGCTATGGTATTATCGTTGAGAAGCTACCTAAACGTGTAGCTGAGAAGATGATTAACGGTGTTAGGAATTCCGAGCTTAGGCGCCGCATCTACCAGGCAGCATTCAGAGGCACGGTTAAAGCCATTAGAGATGTAGCTGAGAAGCATGGTGTTCCAGTTGTAGAGGTTGACCCTAGGTATACTTCCCAGACCTGTCCCTTGTGTGGTTTCCGTCCGATGACCCGCCGTGCGGGGAGGGTGATGGTTTGTCCCTTGTGTGGTTTCTCTCATGACCGAGACGTAATTGCATGTATGAACCTCCTGATGCGCCTCGTGGATGAGGGGGCCGTGCCGTTGCCCCTGAGGCCGATGAGCCCACGCCCAGAGGTAGCAGTGCTACCGATGAGGGCGTGGGCAGAGGCAAACCCGCTAGAGGCGACCCTAAAAGAAACTAAATTAACGGGAATGACCCTCTAGCGGGAAACGGTGGGTGGTTTGGATCTCAACACGAAGGTTGAGGTATCGATCCGCCTGATCAGGGGCTTTGCCGAGAGGTTCGGCGGTGTCTACGTAGGCTTCTCAGGTGGCAAGGATTCCGCCGCTACCCTGCTCCTGGCGCTCGAGGCCCTGCCGCCGAAGATGGTCCGCGGCGTGGTCTTCATCGAGGTGACGGGCAACACGCACGAGCTCAACACGTGGTACGTCTACGACCTCGCCGATAGGCTCGGCGTCTCGGATAGGCTGATACACCTGAGGCGGGAGGACATCGACTTCTTCACGGCGCTGGCCAGGTGGGGCCTACCGCACAGGGTCAACCGGTGGTGCTGGAACGAGTTCAAGATGAGGGTCTTCAAGGGTGTCAGCCCGCCTGTGTTCCTCGTGGGCGTGAAGCACTCCGACTCGAGGCTTAGGGAGCTCTCGGACTGGTCTAGGCACAAGGTCATCCACGGCATGATCGTGCTCAGCCCGATATACGCGTGGACAACGGACGACGTTAGAGACTACCTCAGGTCCAGGAACGTGGACCTGTGCCCGTGCTACGGGATCTACGGTCACAGCGGGAACTGCATGTTCTGCCCGTTCCGCAACAGGGAGGAGATCCGGAGGACGGTCGCCGACCCCGTATGGGGGCCCAGGATACTCAGCGCGCTGTCGCAACTCAGGAACGAGTGGGGTAGGCGGGAGTACAGGCGGTGGGCTAGGTACGCATCCAGGTCGCTGCTGGAGTTCGTCGGTGGTGGGCGATGATAGTGGGCGTGGGCATGGTGCCTTCCAAGCTGCTGGAGCAGTTGCGGCGCCTCGTAGACGATCCCCGGATCCTCCTGTACCCCGAGTTCTTCGACGATAAGAAGAGCCTGCTACAGCTGAAACGTGTGAAGTATATCGAGAAGCTGTTGGCTGTAAAGAACCGTGTTGTTGTTGCACTATGGCCAGACTACCTCTATGATGATCCCTATGGGCTGTGCAGCCTCGATGTGATCTGGGTGTTTCCTATACATAGTATAGAAGAGTTTGAGCGTTTACCGCGTTGCATAGATGTTGTTGGCTATACAGGTGATACTTCTCTAGCAATGTTTGTTAGAT
>QMWY01000233.1 GCA_003661865.1 Thermoprotei archaeon | reverse complement strand
GACGCCCATGATCCTCAGGAGCCTAGCCCTCTCAGCGCTGCGGGCGACCAGGATGTAGTCCGCGCCCGCCCGGTGGAGGTGGTAGGTCAGCAGCAGCCCTATCGAGCCAGGGCCCACGACGGCTACCCTGTGCCTAGCCACCACACATGCCCGCAGCACTAGGGGTGGAGCCCGGTAATTACGCCTTACCCTCTAGCAGCGCCTCTTCGTGCTCGGCGCGGCTCAGGGGCTGCAGCGCCCCTGCCCCGCCCCTAAGCCTAGCAGCGACCTCCCGCGCCAGCGCAATCACCTCACGGAGCGCCTCGATCTCGCCGGCCAGCTCCTCTTCATAGTACATCGCCCTGCGGAGGAGCTTGACGATGCGCGGTAGGGTCCTGAAAGCGAACCTCCTGAACCTAGCCCTATCGACGCGGCTCAGCCTAGGCTTCATAACCAGCCTCCTGAGGAGCTCGCGGACCTCCCCTAGCTCTAGGCTCGCCACCTGGATCCTCAGCATCTCGAGCTCGGGGTCATCCTCCTCCCCCTCTTCGCTAAGGGCGGCAGCAACCGCATCCATATCGCGGAACCTATACCACCTCTGATTAGTAGTGTGGTACACAGTCTCTAGGATTCCGTACTCCCGCTCGAGGATCCTCAGGAGGTTCGACGGGTTGTAGCTAAGGCCACTCCTCCTAAGCTCCTCCACAACACCTCGGTAGTCGAAGTCCCCCGGCACCTTCTTTCCAAGCGCCCTGTACCTCTGCGCAACCCTTAGGGCTGCCTGCAGAACAGCCCTCGCGCGCTCGCCGTAGCGCGCCACGGCATCCATGACCGCTAGCTTGACGCTGCTACTCACAGCTACCACCCTCTACTACCCACGGCGATCTCGGTGCTACCGGGATATGTGGTCGGCGTGGCTAGGTGTGGGGGCTAGCCTTTTGAGGAGCATAACATCTCTGTACTACGCAGGGCGCTACTAGGTGCCTATGTTGCTAGCGGTTGAGGCGCGGGGGATTGTGAAGAGGTTCGGGAGGAAGCTAGCCCTCCGAGGCGTCGACCTGGAGGTTAGGCGGGGCGAGGTCTTCGGCGTTGTGGGGCCCAACGGCGCCGGAAAGACCACGCTCCTCAGGATAATAGCCACGCTTGTGAAGCCCACCGCGGGTAGCCTAAGGGTGATGGGGATCGACGCTATCGAGAACCCCGCGGAGGTCAGGAAGGTGATCGGGTACCTGCCCGAGGAGGCCGATGTGTACCCACGCCTCACCGGGTGGGAGAACCTGCTCTTCTACGCAAGGCTCGTCACAGGTAGCGAGGCCGAGGCGCGGAAGTTGGCTAGGCTTGGCGCCGAGATCTCGGGACTTGGAGACGCCCTTAGGCGTAAGGCGGGCACCTACTCGCGCGGTATGAGGAGGAGGCTGCTGCTCGCCCGGACCCTTATGCTGAGGCCACAGCTGGCGATACTCGATGAGCCTACGAGTGGGCTCGACGTCTTCTCAGCAATAGGTGTGAGGAGGGCGATAGCGAGGTACGTGAGGGAGGAGGGCGCCACGGTGATACTCTCAAGCCACAACATGCTCGAGGTTGAGTACCTCTGCAGCCGTGTAGCCCTGATCAACAACGGGGTGATCGTGGCTCTCGGGACCCCGGAGGAGATCAAGGAGATGGCCAACGCGCCGAACCTAGAGGAGGCGTTCCTAAAGCTCCTGGGTGGTGGTGTTGGGGAGGGGTAGGCTCGTAGCGACATTCGTGTGGAAGGAGGTTGTAGACCTCGTCCGGGACCGCGCAACGCTAGCCATGGCTATCCTCCTCCCCCTGATCCTCCTCCCCCTCACGGCGGCCACGGCCATGGGGTTGAGGGGGCAGCAGGAGACGCCGAAGATATACATAGAGGTTGAGGAGAGGCACCACTGCACGATCATCTGCCCCGGAACCGTGCTGAGCATGGGCACGGTGCTCGAGATGCTTGAGGAGGGGGCCATTAGCAGAGGGCTCTCGATAGCCTCCTCCCCCGGCGATGCGGACCTCTGGATAAGGATAGCCCCGGGGTTCCTGCCCAACGTATCGAGCTTCGAGAGGCAGGCGCTGATATACATAGAGCTCGTTCCGGGCTCCTCGAGGGCTCAGCAGGCGTTCGACACGGTTATGCAGGTCATAGGCGAGATCTCGAACCGCGTATCAGAGATGAAGGTGAGGTGCCTAGGGAACTACTCGAGGGACGCCCTCTGCACCCCGATACTCGTGGTATACTCCTACCGCGTGCCCGGTGTTGGGACCGTGCCGTTTGAGGAGGCTGCGCGGTATTCGCTGGCAAGGCTCCTCGTATTCTCGCTTATGTTTGTCCTAAGCCCGGTTACGCTGTACCTGGTCGACAGTATAGTTGGTGAGAAGGAGCGGAGGACCCTCGAGGCCCTTATGGCGCTCCCGATAGCGAAGCACAGCTTCGTGCTTGGGAAGGTTGTGTCGAGCTCCGTGGTGGGGCTCGTGGCGGCGGCCTCGGACGCGGCTGGGCTCATACTCTACTTCAACATCCTCAGCGGCGGCGCCGTAAGGCTTGATCCCCTGCTGGTGGCGATGCACGGCATCGCGATCTACGTCACGGTGCTGCTGAGCCTATCCATAGCCCTCCCGGTGGTTCTGAGGAGCCCTAGCTACCGCTCGGCAAACATGGCGAGCCTGGGGATCATAGGCGCAGCGTCCGCGATCTACATGGCAGCCCTATTCGTCGACCTATACGCCCTCAAGGGCCCGGCAGCCCTCGCAATACACCTAGACCCATTCACATACACGGCGCTCTTCATCCACTACGCAGTCTTTGGGAACTACACCCTGGCAGCCGCCTACATAGCCACAGCTGCAGCAGTATCCGTGGCGCTCATAACAGTGTCGGCCTACATGGTCGACTACGAGAAGCTCGTATACACGGTTCGCGAGTAGAGAACACGGCATAACGCCTATAAACCTCGACTGGTTCCACGTCTGTAAACGGGGCCGCGAAGTAGCGGGGTAGGGCAGCCTGGTAGCCCGCGGGGCTCATAACCCCGAGG
>QMWY01000232.1 GCA_003661865.1 Thermoprotei archaeon | reverse complement strand
TAGTGCTCCTGATAACAGGATTCGCAATAGGCTACACAACAAGAAGAAGGTAGAGCATAATCTTTTGAAGGTTTTTACAGTTTCAAACCCTCTTTTTGTCCCATTCCCATCTTTACAGAGCTGAGCTCACTGTATAAGCCTAGGTTCTGCCTAGAAGTGGCACCACCCTACCCAGCGCCGAGGAATATTCCTATATAGATATTTCTTAACGAAACAATCTCTTCAAGGGAGATGGATTTGGTTTGTGACCACGACGATGTTATGAAGAGCATGCCTGTGTCTCTTCCCAAGGGGCCTTTCGAACCCAGCTGGTCATCTCTTAAGAAGTACAGGGTGCCCAAGTGGTTTACGGATGCTAAGCTGGGGATATTCATCCACTGGGGTGTGTATTCTGTACCTGCTTTCGGTAATGAGTGGTACCCCAGGCACATGTACATGCCCGACCGCCCGGAGTACGAGTACCATGTGAAGAACTTCGGGACCCCCGACAAGTTCGGGTACAAGGACTTCATACCTATGTTCACTGCCGAGAACTGGGATCCTGATGAGTGGGCCAAGCTCTTTGAGAGAGCCGGGGCCCGCTACGTTGTGCTCGTCGCCGAGCATCACGATGGGTTCGCGCTCTGGAACACCTCCTACACCCGGTGGAACTCGGTTTCGATGGGTCCTAAGAGGGATATCGTGGGGGAGCTTGCGGAGGCTGTTAGGAGGAGGGGACTGATATTTGGGGTGTCGTACCACAGAGCTGAGCACTGGTGGTTCTTCGAGCCTGGCACCAGGATAGATTCTGATGTGAAGAACCCCAGGTACTGGGACCTGTACGGACCCGCGAAGAAAGCATCACTCAACCCGAGGGATCCCCCGGGTCCGGAGAACCAGTACCCCGATAAAGAGTTCTTGGACGACTGGCTCCTCAGGGCTATCGAGCTCGTAGAGAAGTATAGGCCGCAGCTGTTCTACTTCGACTGGTGGATCGAGAACCCTGCCTTCGAACCGTACCTGAAGTTCTTCGCAGCCTACTACTACAACAAGGCGGAGAAGTGGGATCTAGGCGTAGTCGTAACGTACAAGAACCGGGCGTTCCCCGAGGGAACCGCGGTGCTCGACATCGAGCGGGGTAAGCTGGGCGATATCTACCCTCATCCTTGGCAGACCGATACGTCCGTCGACTACCTCTCGTGGGGCTACATAAAGAACGCCAAGTACAAAACCCCGGATGTGGTGGTAAGGGACCTAGTAGATATAGTCAGCAAGAACGGGAACCTACTCCTCAACATAGGTCCGAAGCCCGATGGGGAGATCCCAGAGGAAGCCAGGAGGATCCTGCTGAGCCTGGGCGAGTGGCTGAGTGTGAACGGCGAAGCGATCTACTCCTCCAAACCCTGGAGGGTGTACGGTGAAGGACCTACGAAATCACTGTCGGGCCAGTTCATCGAGGATAAGGAGCCGCCCTACACACCCCAAGATATCAGGTTCACGGTCAGGGACACATACCCCTACGGAGAAGTGCTCTACGCGATAACCATGGCCATGCCCAAGGAGGGGGAGGAGATAACCGTAAGGTCGCTCGGCACGCACATGAGGCTGGGGAAGGAGATAGAATTCGTTGAGGTTCTGGGCTCTAAGGAGGCCACCGAGTGGCGTGTAGAGCCCGATGGGCTGAAGGTGAGGATGCCGAAGACCTCTTCGAAGTACTGCGCAGCCATAAAGATAGTCTTTAAGAAGCAGTAACCACTTTTCTTCATTCCGCGACTATACCCTCTTTGAAGACCGTGAACCGCGCTACGAAGCTTTGAGATGCCGAAAAACAGGGTAGTAGGGGGCAGGGCTCTGTAGAACCAGCACGGTTTTCGCCTCGATGCGTGTCGGGAGCCTACTTACTCAGAATGGGTATAACGTAGGGGCCTTCGGGTATCGCAACGACCCTCTTGCACTCTATGTACCTGCAGGCTATCTCCATAGCCTCCTCGGGGTTCGAGGCGGGCACTAGGTTCATCTCCTCGAGCACGCTGTGCTTCACATTCTTCGTAACTACTATGACCTTGTTCTTCAGAAGTACCTGCGCCAGCTTCTGCACCTGCCACTGGTCTCTTATAGGCTCGTTCTTCTCTATGTACTTCAGGATCTCTGCCGGGTCTCTGCTCAGCGATGCCAGCTCCCTGAAGTGCTTATGACCTACACCGTCTACGCACTCGACCAGGGCTACTATGACCCCGCCCCTCCTGGCGATCCTCGAAGCGGTTACGATCCCTTTCACAGCCTGGTACAGGTTCCTATCTAGGGGGTAACCCCCGTTGGTAGTTATCACGACATCACCTTCGTGGGGGACCCCCACCTTGACATACTTGTCGAGCTTCTCGACGCCGAGCCTATGTGCCTGGTAGGGATCGCCCGAGATCGCCTCGACAACCCTCTTCTCCTTATCGAGGATCACGTGCAGTATGAACCTGTAGCCTCTCACCATCTTCGAAGCCTCGACCATATCCTCGTGAACAGGGTTCCCGTCGAGGTAGCCGTAGTCGGCCTTGGGATGCTGGAGCATTCTGTAGCTGTGGTTCTGATAGATGGTCTCAGCAGCCGAGACTCCGGGGAGGATCAGCTTCCTGCCGCCGCTATACCCAGCGAAGAAGTGGGGTTCCAGCAGACCAAGCCCCACCACGATATCCGAATCAACGACATTCTTGTTCACGCGCACCTCCGTCCCGAAGGAGGTTCTGCCTAGGTAGGTGCACGGCCCCTCGGCATCGTGTGAGTAAACATTGTACTCGCTAACCACATCCTTGCCCAGCAGCTCGACCAGCTCGCCGTGCGTATGCGGTTCGTGGAGCCCCGTAGCCACCACTATCTTAATGGAGTCTCTCCTGACCCCCGCCCTCTCTAAGTAGGGTAGCAACACGCTCAGCATAGGTTTGAGGGGGGTTGCACGTGTTTTGTCCGTAACAAGCAGCGTCACGGTTCTCCCGCCGACCAGCTTCTCTAAGGGCTCCGAGGATACGGGGTTCTTGAGAGAGTCCTCGATCATCTTCC
>QMWY01000231.1 GCA_003661865.1 Thermoprotei archaeon | reverse complement strand
GTCGTTGTCTACGGCGACCGCAACGAGGCGCTTGAGGATCTAGCAAGGCTCTACAGCATGTACCTAGACTACGTCGTGTTCAAGGAGAAGCTGCGTAGGTTCGCGGCGTAGAAGCAGCTTCCTATCCACATACCCGGGGATCTACAGTAACTGGTTCCCAGCAAGGGTTTCGATCTACGCGCTATGCCTAACCGAATCAGGGGGGTCGCTCCTATGCCTCCACAAACCCCTCCTGAAGCTTATCACGGTAATCCCGAGTTCGTCGATGATGTAGTCGCTTAGCAGGGTCTCGTCTAGGTGGGGGTCTATGATTATCTTGCACCTCGCGGAGTCCAGCGGCCTCCCGTGTTCGTCTAGAAGCTCTATGGTGCAGGGCTCGTTACCTATGTAGAAAACCTGTACATCGCCGCCGGCCGTTGACACGGTTTCGAGCTCGAAGCTCTGCGGGGGCCATAGGCCCAGGTCCCTCGCCACGGCTATGGGGACTGCTATGTCTGGTTCAGAGCTCTCGAACCCTGAATTGAGTAGCGCTACGGTTTCAGAGCTCATGTCCCTACAGGTTATCCTGACGCGTACCCTCACACCCATGCTGATCAACCCTTACATATCTTCCAAGCCTCTCCTTCCTCTTCATATACCCGATCCTCTTCCTGCGTCGCTTGGCAGGTGCGGCTTCCTGCATCACAGCATCCTACCACCGTAGTACAACTACTCCCTGTAGCTGTGTATAACCCTTTACAGATCGGCGCTTCCAGCAACGCGGTCCACACACATGAGAAGCTATTGACTTGGGCAGCGGTATCCCACGACCTTTGAAGCGGTGCTAGCAGCAGATAGAACTGTAGTAGAGCAGTCGCCATCTACACCAGGGTGCACCATCTACAGGGATGCGCCCCGGCTTGTGCATGGATAGGGAAGTGAACTTATTTACCTAGGTAGCTCAGTTATCTGGTAGGTGGGCTCGTGTTCCACGGGGGTGATGAGCACCGTCATGGGCACCACGACCACCATCATCACCACGGCGAGCTCCACCCGCCTCACCTCCGGGGGCTGCTACACCTAGCCATACTCAAGATCGTTAGCGAGAAGCCCATGCATGGCGGCGAGATCCAGCGTAGGATCGGTGAGAGGTTCGGGCTAAACGTGCCTAAGGCCATGGTCTACGGACTGCTGAGGAGGTTGGAGCGCCACGGGTTCGTTGTCTCGAAGTGGGTTACGGATGAGGAGGGGCCCGCTAGGCGTATCTACTACGTAACAGAGGAGGGGCTGGAGTACCTCAGCAAGTCTATAGAGAGGCTGAAGGAGGTTAGGGAAATCATAGACAAGCTGATCTCATGACGCGTCCCCCTGTGTAGGAGGATCAGCGTAATAGCTTCGGAGGGCTACTCCCATAACCGCAGGGCTGTGGATGGTGCGGGGCTGCTCGTGGAAGCCTAGCTGGTGGGGGTGGAGAGCCGGTTGAGTAGTGGGTACAGCGCACTCGCCGTGTTCGTGAGGATCCTCAGGTACGGTGCTAGGAAGTGGTACCTATTCGCAGCCTCAGTCGCGTTCATGAGCCTTGCTGCGAGTGCGGAGAGCTACACCCCCCAGCTGGTTAGGTTCGCTATAGACCAGGGTGTTTCGCGCGGAGACCTAGGGGCGGTTGCGCTCTACGCCCTCGCACTCCTAGGCTTCGTAGCCCTTGCAGGCGTTGCGGGCTTCGCCGCCCGGTACTTCAGCGTGAGGTTCTCCCAGGGCGTTGTGCATGAAGTAAGGGTCGAGGCTTTCGCGGCGGTGCAGAGGCAGTCGATGAGGTTCTTCGACCGGGTGGCTACGGGGCAGCTCATATCCAGGATCACCAACGACGCGGACAGGATCGCGGGGTTCCTATCATGGCAGATGAGGAACCTTGTGAATACCTCGGTGATGATAGCCATGGCGTCGTACTACATGCTCACCATGAACCTGAGGCTGTCCGCGATAGCCCTAGTAGCGATGGGGATCATGGCCCTGGCCAACGCCAAGTTCGCGCTCACCATAAGGCCCCTGTACGACCAGATCAGGCACCAGCTAGGGGTCCTCGCCTCTATAGTCACCAGCAGCCTAGGGGGGATCAAGACGGTTAAGGCCCTAGCCCTCGAGGACTACATGGATAGGATGTTCAGGGGGGAGAACGATAGGTTCCTGAGCCTCAGCCTCCGCGCTGCCAAGGTGCGGGCGGTCTACGGAAACGCAAGCTTCCTAGTGCTTGGCGTAGCCATGTCGGGGATACTGCTCTACGGAGGGGAGCTTATCGCGGCGGGCCTCCTCACCGTGGGCGAGCTCACGGCCTTCATAGCCTACCTCATGATGCTCATGTGGCCCCTGAGGGCCCTGGGATTCATAGTCGGTGGGGCCCAGCGCGCAATAGCGTCGGCGCGCAGGATCTTCGACATCATAGACAGCGCCCCCGGAACCGGAGACGAGCCCGGGGCTGTTGAGCTTAGGGATGTGAGGGGCGAGGTGAGGTTCGAGAACGTGACCTTCAGCTACGTTGAGGGCAGGCCCGTGCTGAGGAACGTGAGCTTCGTCGTGAGGCCGGGGGAGACCGTCGCCATCGTTGGACCGCCAGGCTCAGGCAAGTCCACGATACTCAAGCTGCTCCTCAGGCTCTACGAGCCCGACGAGGGCAGGATAACCATAGATGGGGTGGATGTGAGGAGCATCAAGCTATCCTCCCTCAGGAGGTTCGTAGCCCTCGTACCGCAGGAGCCCTTCATATTCAGCGGCACGGTTAGGGAGAACATAGAGCTCGGCAGCCCCGGGGCGCCTATGGAGAGGATCGTGTGGGCGGCCAAGGTTGCGAAGATCCACGACTTCATCGAGTCGCTGCCCCGGGGCTACGATACGGTTGTTGGTGAGCGCGGCGTTACCCTGTCCGGCGGTCAGAGGCAGAGGATCGCTATAGCCCGGGCCCTGGTGGCGGATCCGAGGATCCTGCTGCTGGACGACCCCGTTTCGAACCTGGATGCGGAGACCGAGAAGAGGTTCGTTGAGGACCTGCGTGAGG
>QMWY01000230.1 GCA_003661865.1 Thermoprotei archaeon | reverse complement strand
GAGCGCCAAGGTATCTCCCGAGGCGCTCTCAATATTCAGGCAGATAGCGGTCAGGCAGTTCGCGCTGATACCTGAGGACCAGAGGGAGCAGGTAGCCAACATCTTGGTGGATGCCGCCCAGGCGGTGTTCCCGAAGGCCATGGAGAAGCTCAAGGTCAGCGCCGAGACCTTCACCAGCCCCGAGAAGCTCGAGGAGGGCGAGTGGACCCTAGTGCCCCTCGACAGCATACACTTCAACCTCGACACCTGGAGGTACAACTACACCTCGACGGGCGAGCAGAGCCACCCGATCGAGGGTCTAGTTATAAGCGATAAGCTCTACCTCTTCGCCATAGGGTTCAAGAACCCCGAGCCGTCACCCAAGGTCAGCTACATAAGGCTGAAGCTGAACATCAGGGACTACGGCTACATAATGCTGGAGGACCTGATGTACAGGGACGACCCCAACAGGGTGAAGCCTCTCGACTTCATACTCGAGTTCCCGCCCGAGAGCAAGATAACGACGGCCAAGGTAGGGGTCCTGTCGACAGGGTACGACAACCTCCAGCTCGTGGGCGGCGCCTTCGTCAGGGTGCAGTACGTCACCGAGAGGTCCAAGGCGACGTTCTACCCGACCTGATGAGGGGTGACGCAGCTTGCCCACAGTGACCGTCTACCACGTCGAGATCTCCAGGAACGAGCAGGGGGCCAGGAGGATCAAGGTCTTCGGGACTGCTGAGGCCGCCGACGGCGAGTCGATAAAGGCGGGCGAGGTCGGCCTAAAGACCATCGAGTGGTTCGTGGCGCACTCGAGGAACCCCAACGTAAACGTCGCCGGCATCATAGAGAGCCCAGGAAGCTTCGACAACTACGTCACCATCTACGGCAGCGACGTGTCGGGCACCGCGCCGGTGGCTGCCGGCTCCACCGAGTTCGACTTCGTGGCGATCGGCTTCTAAATTAAAACTTTATATTTTAAAGAAACGCTTTCTCATATGGTGATTGCATGTCCGTATTTGGCTTCATAGTCGTCGAGAGGGACCAGGAGACCGGCGAGCCGATAAAGTTCTGGAGGGTCACGTCCGCCGAGCCGGCCATGACCTACAGGGTCGAGAAGCTCGCCGAGCCAAAGAAGGTGACCAAGTACGGCGAGGTCGAGGAGCTCGGGCTCACCGACGACTACACGGGCTACGTCGTCAGGATAGGCGTCAGGAGCGGGTGGTGGAGCGCCAGGTACCCGAGGGACATAGACGAGCGCTGGGGGACGTTCGAGCACAGGGACCCGGTCTACGCCGTAGAGGAGGGGGTCCTCGTCGGCTGGCTGACGCCGGAGCTGAGCCCTGAGGACAGCCCGTCGAAGATATCGGAGATATGGCTGATCAGATACCCAGACCGCAACCCGAAGCTGTACCTGTACATATACAACCCGTTCGGCCACAAGATAGTCGCAGCCGCCAAGCTGCACCTCACGAGGATCAAGGTCGCCGAGGCCACCAAGCGCGAGGCCGAGGAGCTGATGAAGGTGAGGCCCGACATGGTCGTGAACATGTTCATGCCCAAGGTCTCAGCCGGCGGGAGGTGACGGCCGTGCCCGAGCTCAGGTTCTGCGTCCCGGAGTGGAGGGACGGCTACACCGGCGCGTACGTGCCTAGGGAGCTGCCCACCGTCCCCGACGTCAGGGTAGCAGAAGAGAGGTCCAACGTGCCGCCTGGCTCCGTGCTGGTGGCGTCGATCGTGGTGCCGCCCGGGACGGCGCTGAGGGTCACCAGCCTGAGGTTCAACGCGGAGGGCAGCGACGCCAAGGGCAAGCTCTACATAGTCGACAGCAGCGGGCTGGTGGACGCGCCGTTCCTGGAGAGCGAGGGCAGCGAGAAGCAGCTCGGCAGGATCGAGGAGCCGCTGTACGTGCTCGAGGGCACCGTCGAGGTGTGGCTGGTCAGCTACGGCACCGGCTACACGTACGGAGTCTTCATGCAGGGCTACTACTCCAGGTAACAGACCTCCTTTTTGTGAGCCCGGGTCAAGCTTTTAAGCCCCCCGCCCCGTTTATATACGGGGCGTATATATGAGCTACAGGAGGAGGTACTACAAGCTCTTCTACAGGAAGGTCTGGCTCAGGAGGGAGGTCGCGGACAGGATAAGGTCGCTCTGCCGCGACCTCGGCATGACGCTCAGCGACTGCCTCGGCTCGGTCGTGGACTTCTACCTGCAGCACGGCACGGTGTCACCATGAGGGTGCTGTGGGTTTCCGACGCGCCCTACCTCAACACCGCCTACGCCAAGGTCACGCTGTACGTGGCGAAGATGCTGATCGAGGACGGCCACGAGGTGGTGGTGCTGCCGTTCGCCGGCCCCGTGCAGGGAGGGCTAGGGAGGGAGGTGCTGGGCGCTGAGGTGCTGCCGGGGATAAGGAATCCCCAGGACATACCGTACTGGTTCGCCAGGCGCAGGTGCGACCTCGCGGTGATACTGAAGGATCCGTACGCCGTGCCGGGCATAGGCCCCTCGCCGATGTTCTGGGTCGCGTACTTCCCGGTCAGCGAGGAGCCGCTGCCGGAGGACTTCTACTCGCAGCTGTACTCGGCGAGCGCGGTCATGACGCCGTCTAGGTTCGGCGTCAGGATGATCGCCAAGCACTGCAGCTTCTGCAGGGACAGGGTCTACTACGCCCCGCACGGAGTGGACACCGACGTCTACAGGCCGCTGGACGAGCCCAAGGAGAGGCTCCGCGAGTACCTGGGGTTCAGGAGGAGCGACGTCGTCGTAGGCATAGTGGCGATGAACCGCGAGAGGAAGGTGATACCGAACCAGCTCGAGGCGGTGAAGCTGTTCGCCGAGAACAACAGGGACCTCAGGGTCGGCCTCTACATACACTCGGCGGTCGGCCCGGACAACCTGGCGTTCGGGGGCTGGCAGCTCGACAAGGTGGTGAAGACCATGGGACTCAGGGACCTGCTGTCCGAGGTGCGGTTCCCCGACCAGAGGCAGTACATACTGGGCTTCACGGAGGCGGAGATGAACGTGCTGTACAACGCGCTCGACGTCCTGCTGGAGATGAGCACGGAG
>QMWY01000229.1 GCA_003661865.1 Thermoprotei archaeon | reverse complement strand
GGAACGTACCAATAACTGCTGAGAGACCCACTGAGAGGTTAGCTGAGTGGAGGTACCTATTCGCTACTGAGGGAGCGCCAAAGTGGAAGGGCGCTAAGGGTAGGGGCACACTCAAGCAGGACAGCAGGAGCGGCAAGCACAAGGCTGGCGACATGGTGTTAGCAGTACAAGCCAAGGCGCAGGAGGTCCTCAAGGAACTAGCAGGCGAGCTGACCAAGCCTAGGGCCGCGACATACGATGCTGAGTCGAAGAAGTACAAGAGCTACATAAGGTACAGGATACACACGCCGGAGGAGCTCAAGAAGATAGCGGGCATCTAGCACCGGCGGGGTGGTAGCGGGTGGCAGAGATAAGGCTGGGAGGCATTAGAGACGTTATCGACAAGTACAAGGAGAAGCTCGAGGCGGGCATACTCCCACCAGACCCCGCCAGGATCGTCGAGTACGTCCTTAGAGTACCCGTGGGCGTAGAGCACATACTCCCGATACCACCTGTGCTCGAGATCGTGCACTCGGAGTTCACCAGGCCCCTGGTCGAGGCACTGCCCAGGCTACCGATGACCAGCGACTTCCACGAGTTCGAGTGGAACAAGTGGTTCAAGGAGGAGTTCAAGATCTGAGGGGGTGTGAGCCGTGGCACAGTTGCCCCAGCTACCCAAGCCGGAGGAAGTAATGAGCGCCTTGACCAGCTTCCCGCCGAAGCTCAGCACCCTCGTAAAGACCTTGGCTGCCCCTGAAGACATGTTCGAGGAGATGGTGAGGAGCGCGACGGGCTTCGAGCTACCGCCCGGGCCCGGCAAGATGCTTGCATCCCTCATGGAGGGCTTCGAGGCAGGGGCACCTGCCCTGCCGGGGCTGCCGGGAACCCCGTCCCAGGCAGCGTCCCAGCCAGCAGTCCCCCAGGCACCAGCCGCGCAGGAGAAGACGTACGGCAAGGTTGACGTGGAGCTCTTCTAAGCCTAAGAGAGTTTTTTACACGTATTCAATCCTTTTTTTGCCCGCCGAAGACCTCTACCTCGACCCATGTCTTCCCCGCCGCTTCTCCGAAGTACCTGTCTAGGAGGTACTCCAGCGCCTCGTGGTACGTGTTGAACCCCCCGCTCACCACGAACGCCTTCCACTTCCTGAGCAGCCCTGGGGTCGTCCTTATCCTCAGTACAACGGTTTTTTTCTCCCCGGATCCTCTTCCACGGATTATCGTGTAGTACCTCCTCTTCAGCTCCTCGTACTCTGCCCTGAGGGCGTTGTACTCCTCCAGCAGCCTAGCGTAGTCCCCGTGCCTCATGCGGGTTACCCTGTGCTACAGAGTGTGCCACATGTTTAAAAACGTTTCATGCCGGAAATACCATGTGGTGGGAAAATGTCCGTGTCCATCCTTAAACCCGAGGAGGAGCTCAAATCAGCTATCTCGGCCCTGTCCCAGCTCCCAGAGGAGGCCCAGAAGGCTGTGAGCGAGTTCGCCGTCATGGCGTCCATCAACATCCCCGAGGACCAGAGAGACCTCGTCATGGCTAGGCTGATAAAGGGAGCCGTTGGCGCCCTTCCAACCGTTCAGAGGGAGCTCAAGGTCACCATAGACCAGTTCATAAGGCCGACAAAGATGGTGTCAGGGAAGTTCACCATAGTCGACCTCAGGCCAGAGCTCTTCGGCCTGACAACGTTCAGGTACAACTGGGCGGCGACAGGCGAGCAGAGCTGCCCGTGGAACGTGACCACTGATGAGAGGATAGTCATGGTGATCGTGGGCTTCCAGAACCCAGAGCCAAGCCCCAAGACCAGGTACGTCTACGGCAAGATAGGCGTCGACGACCTGCCGATCTACTACGTCGGAGACCTGGAGGGCTTCAGGGTCAAGGTGCTCCCCCAGCCGTACATCCTCAAGCCAAGGTCAAGCATCGAGCTCAAGCAGTACATAGAGGCCGCGGGCTACGACGAGCTCAAGCCCTTCGGCGCAGCCTTCCTGCCAGCAGACCTCGCGACCAAGCTAACGCCATTCGCATAAGCAGCACAGCAGCGTAGCGGAGGTGTAGGCTAGTGCCAGTGGTCACGGTGAAACACACATTTATTCTGACGAGGACTAGAGGACGCAACATGCTCTTCGTATGGGCCGACGTAGTGGTGGCTGACGGCGAGAACATCCACGCCAGAGACCTGGGTCTGAAAACAATATACGACGCTGAGGTGACCAGCAACAACGCGAACATCAACGCTTCAGGAACCGTGATGTACCCCGGGAGCTACGGGAACTACATAACAGTTTATGGGAGCGTCGTGAGCGGCTCAGCTGCTACCGCTGCCGGCAGCTTCCACGCCATCGTCAAGGCCCTCGGCGTCTAAGCGGCGTCAGCGAGGTGGGGTGCCACGTCAGCAATAGTGCAGGTGCAGTCGCCGATAGTCAGGGACACCCACGAGGCATGGCCGTCCCAGGGGGACATACTGGAGGTCAGGAGGATAACCAGGACGGGCGTGGAGCCAAAGTACTACCTCCTAGCCGACGAGGAGCCGATACAGCAGCTCAGGGTGGAGTTCGAGGTATCTGGGCCGCCGACAGCCGAGTTCGCTGATCGCGAGGTCAAGGAGCTGGAGATAGAGACCAGCCCCCAGGAGGAGGTAATATTCTACTACGGCAGGATAGGCGTCAAGAGGGGCAACATACTGTTGCTGAACCCGCAGCTCAGGGAGCGCTGGGGACTGGACAAGTACAAGGACCCCAAGAGGGGCATCCAGGAGGGCGTCATAGCCGGGTTCATAGACCCTGTCATCAGCCCACTCTACGACCCGAGCCCGTGGAGCGGCTTCTGGGTCCTAGGGACCAACGTGTGGCCGGTGCTTAGGGGCTGGAACCCCCACGGCCACCCGGTGAAGGTGGCCTGCATCATCTACCCCATCAAGTTCACAGCGCTGGAGGTCACCAGGGAGAACTACCCGGAGCTCTACGAGAAGCTGGAGAGGCGGCTGGTCAAGACCAGGACCCTCTACGTGCACGCCACGAAGCCTGTCGAGTAGGGTGGTGAGCCGTGCCCGAGGTAAAGCACGTCCGCGAGGAGGTATGG